>CAIRDJ010000140.1 GCA_903877335.1 uncultured Chloroflexota bacterium
GCCGCCCTTTTTGGCAATCTTGGGCACCCAACACCCCATGTTGATGTCTACGATGGACGCGCCATGATCGGCGACCACCCGCGCTGCCTCCGCCATTTCGCTAGGGTCATTACCGAAGAGTTGCACCGCGCACGGGGTTTCATCCGCTGTCCAATCAAATAGGGAAAGGGTGCGCTCTCGGCTACCTTTGTGTTGTAGGGCGTGGCTACTCAATAGCTCGGTACACACCAACCCACACCCACCGAGTTGGCGCACTAACGAGCGGAAGGCGTGGTGGGTATGCCCTGCCATTGGGGCAAGGCATAACGGGGGATCAATCACAAATTGACCGATTTTCATCGGTGGGAAGGGCAGAAGCTCAACACGATTGGACAGCAATTCAATGACAGCTCCCATTAACGGTTAGCTCCATGTCCAACAAGGGGCAACTGACGTGCTAATCATCCACCACCGAAACTCACGTTTTGGCAGGCAAGCTACGATGAAAGCGACGCATCTGGCGCACAGTTCACTCAACGAAAATTCATCCGCCAGTCACTGATATTCAAAATTACCCCGCCATCCTTCACAAAGACCACGGGCACAACAGGACGACCTGAATCATAGATGGGGGTCATGTCCGCTCCAATGGGTGCGCCGTTCAGTTGTACCCGTACCGCGCCACTTTGGTCAATCACGTCCAAGCGCAAGCGCGTGATGACCGCCCCAATCGAACGCTGGCTAATCACGGTCAGGGCTTCGCCATTGCGCTGAGCGATATTGACGATGCCGGCTTCAACCAGATTGATTTGAATGCCAATTGCTTGTGCCAAGTTCACCACGCCCCCCTCGTCCACAGGAGCAAGTAAAATGCCATAGAAGACCTCATTGGTTGCCAAGAGGTTGGGATTAAAGGTGGTCAACACGGCGGTAATTTCGAGCGCGTCCAGGCGTGTAGACGCTGTTTCGCCATAGTAGCTTGCCAACACATCAGGCGGAATGGCGAGCGCGTAGATCGGTTGATCGCTGGTTGCGCCCATCCCAAAACGCCACCCTGTCCCCTCTGGCATCAAGCGATTCACATCCCAAAATGGCGGGCTTAAATTCTCCTGTTGGATGCGCCTCACCAAATCGAAAACTTGCACTTCGCCTTGCACGCCTTGCGGTGCCAAAACGGGGGTTGCGGTCAAGGTAGGGGGCGGGGTGAGCGAGGATGTGGGGGTGATGCTGGGTGTGAAGGTTGGCGTGACGGTGGGCAAGGGAACATCGGTTGCGAGGGGCACAATCGGCGTAGCCTGCCCCTTGATGGCGGTTGCTGTCGCTTCAAACTGGGCATTCAGGGTGGAAAATGCATCGAGGGTTGCTGTCAAATCGCTGGATAAGGTGGGGGGAACGTCGGTAGCGGTGCTGCTCACGACGCTTTGAGCAACCTGCGTGAGGGTGCTGTTTGCCCACGCGGTGGCGGTGGTGTCTTCGGAGGGGGTGGGACTGATGGTGACGGCAACCACAACCGCTTGGGGAAGGGTAAATCGTGTGAACAGATAGAACAACAGCAAGCCTACTGCCACCACCACCAAGCC
>CAIRDJ010000141.1 GCA_903877335.1 uncultured Chloroflexota bacterium
CGCATGAGATGGACACTTACAACGTTAGCAGAATCATCTTAGAAAATGGACGTTTACCGATTGAAGATGATTTCCCTCCCGGTCAATTTGAAATTCGGCAAGGCTCACAACCTCCCCTGTACAACCTCCTGAGTTTGCCAATCGTCGAGGGAATTGGCAAACGCGAAGTGATTGAGCGTGTATCTCATCCGAGCGCGTATTGCGTGGGAGTCCCCCCTATTCTCACTAGCCTGATAACCGACCAGAGTTACAACCCACCCTATGGGAATGCAGTTCGCGCGGGGTATGCGTTACGCCTGTTGAATGTAGCTTACACATTGGGGGCGGTCGTGGCGGTGTATATCGCTGGACGGGTTGCCCTCCCCCAGTATGCGCCTGTTGCGCTGGTTAGCGCGGGCATTCTTGCCCTAGAGCCATATCATGTTCAGTTGAGCGCGGTCATCATCAATGACAATTTATTGCTATTGATTGCATCCATTCATCTCATGCTTACGGTGATGGCAATTCGTGGCGTTGGCAATCGTTGGCTAGTAAGTGGATTCTTGCTATTGCTGGGAATACTGGGAATTTTGACGAAGGTTTCCGGCTGGCTATTGATGGGGGTCAGCATCGGAACACTTGCGCTGGTGGTTATCTCACAAGTCGTCAAACGTCGCCCAAGCTCTCGTCAGGTAGGGATTGCTGTGGGGATCATCATGCTCTTGGCTGGCGTGCTGACGGTGATTGGGATATTCAACGTGGTAGTGTATGGTGGCATATTCGGACGGTATGACAATCTCGTATGGTTCGGCTCAACTGTGCTGAAAAATGCAGATGCACTCCTTCGCACCATCATCCCAACTTTTGATTTCACCCTCTTTGATTACCGCTCCGCTATTGACCGCGTTCCCTTACCGAGCCGTTTCTATCCATTGTATGAATTGAGCTTGGGGCTACTTGTTTACGTTCCGATTGTGGCTTTGGTCATTGCGGTCATTCGCCGAGATTGGGAGCTAGTAACGATTCTGGGTTGGTGTATTGCATTATTCGTGGGCGCGGTTGGGTTAGTTTTGGTGCGCAACTCACTGGGTCAAATCATCGTTTCAGATTCCAGCGTCATTTACGCACCGATTCGTTACTATGCGGTGGGGATTCCAGCGCTGGCATTCTCGCTTTCCTTAGGCAGTATGGTGGTAACTTCAGGTGGCAGGGACTTCAATCGCCTTGCCCCCATGCTAGGAATAGGGTTGATTTTCGGATGGTTCATTCTAAACGTGGGGGCAGTCCAATATTACACGCCCGCCCAGCTGATGGCAGAAAATCGAATGCCGTTCAATCTGTGGCAAGCACGGACGGATGCCACAAAATTGCCTCTGCAAACAGATACACAACCCATTACGAGTCTCGGTTATGTTCTTCACCCGTTGAGTGAATCCAATCGTCTAAACATCGATCTATTCATGCGGATCAACGAGATAGGCGCAAATTACAATTTGCGGATGATTGCGACCGATGCCAATGGGCAATCTCTCAGTTGTGACCTGATTCCCCTACGGGGACTTTACCCAACTGGGCGATGGCAAGCGCAGGAAGTAGTGGTTGAGAATGTGGACTTACCTAACTGTGGTACTCCCTTAGAAGCACCTATTCAACTACAAGTGAACTGGGTTGATCCTCAAACAGGTGAAGCAAAGTATCAACAGCACATTACAGAAATAATCACAGCGTTACCCGTTGCAGACAGTTGCCCACCCAATCTAGGCGTGGTCGATGGTAGTATTCGACTGGTCAAGCACATTCCAGAACGGCGTAGTGTAGCGGTGGGAGAGGTTTTCAAACCGATTGTTTCATGGTTGATCCTACAAGATGGATTCAGCATGTGGTCACGTACTTTCACAATCGTACACGACGATACTCAAATCCAATATAGTTGCACAGGTTCGGCAGGGATACATTCTGGCAACAGCCAAAAGATAGAGTTTGGGGAAATATTTGGTGATTTTCCAGCAAACTACCTCGTTGAGATTGATACCTGCGTTATTCCGATTCCACTAGATGCCCCTCTTGGCACATACAAAATCTACCTTAGTGCAACAGACAAGCTCGGTAAATCTTTGCCTATCCAATCACCTAACGATACGGTGAGCGAGCTACTGCTCTTTGACACGATGACTGTGACAGCTCGGTGATTGGTTCGCGCAACAGTTGTTACACATGCAATAAAATTAAATCGGTATTGTGATTGATGGATAGTTATGATACTGTTAAGGAATATGAGGGCGTTGAGATTATCCTTTGAACCGAGTACGCCTTCATCTTCCATAATCAAACTGCCCCTCCCCAACAAAGCGTAGCTTCCCCTTTACATCATCGGAAAATTCATGCTTTGCAAACAGTTAGCGGTTTGACTATTTGGATTCTATCGTTCGCAAACTTCGGTTCACAACACAAGCAGAGGCTCTTTTGATTCAAAAAAATTTAATCGCTGGCGAATTTAACGAATTTGCTGCGCTCCTCGAAGAATACGATTATGAAGATCCATATCGTGGTCAAATCCTTACAGGTACGATCATAGAAGCGAATGATCGTGAATTGATGATTGACGTTGGTCTAAAACGAGATGCGTTTGTGCCAAGAACAGACCTTGAACGTTTAGACAAAGATTTGCTTTCAGCATTAATTCCGGGCAAGCAAGTTAAAGCATTTGTTATGCAACCGGCGAATGCAAATGGCGATTTGATAGTTTCAATCAACAAAGGTCTTGAGCTGAGCGATTGGGAAGATGCTCAACAACTATCCACCGATGGCGGGATTGTCACGGTACGGGTAGTCGGTGTCAATCGTGGTGGGGTTTTGGTGAGCTTTCATCGATTAACTGGTTTTATCCCCATGTCACAACTGACTAGCATTGCACGCTTCTCGTCAAACGATGAGTTGAACGACGCAAAAAATGACTTGATCGGCACGCAACTGCGCGTAAAAATCATTGAGGTTGACCGCCTTCGCAACCGTCTTATCTTCTCTGAACGTGCGGCACGCATCCAAGTTCAAAAAGTTAAGATGGATACCATTTCCGTTGGACAAGATGTGCGCGGGCGTGTTGTCGGCTTGGTAGATTTTGGGGCATTCGTTGACATTGGTGGCTTAGATGGGTTGATTCATATTTCTAAGTTGGATCATCGTTTTGTCGAGCATCCCGGTGAGATTTTAACTATCGGTGATGAGGTACATGTACGTATCGAAAGCATTGATGAGAACAGCAACCGAATTAGTCTCAACCGTAAAATCCTTTTGGCAGACCCCTGGCAAAACCTCAATGATGTCTTCAAGGTAGGTGATGTAGTCGAAGTATCCGTCACCAACGTTGTTGATTTTGGCGCGTTTGTCACGATGCCAAATGGGTTACAGGCACTGGTACACACCAGCAATATGAAATCTCTTGGCAGTGATAATCCGCGTGATGTTCTAACACGTGGGGATATTGTGAAAGCCAAAGTGATTAGTCTTGAGTTTGATACCCGTCGCATTGGTGTCAGCATCGATGAAGCTAATCCAGAGTATCTTGCCAAGATTCAAGTTGAAGCAGCGGCAAGACATGCAGAAGCAAACGAGAACCCTACAGACACTCACTCAGACGCCTAGTCTCGTTTGCTAGGGTCGATGCTGTATTGCTAAGGTTAAGTCGTGCATGAGGCTTTTTCACTAGGATCGTAGTGGTGACCTAGCGTTTTTCCTCATGCACGACTTCTCTCGTAATCAGGGTAAAACTCGCCTTAGCGACGACCCCGCATCCAGTACCCTCAAAGCGGTCAAGAATGTAAACAGACCTCATGGATTCCCCTGAGGATGGTCAACGCGGTTTGGTTCTACTTTTGGTAGGCACAGCGTGGTGAAACTGAATCATTGGGGTTGGTCATGAAGGTCGGTATGAAGATTGAGGATACCCCATCCCACGGACAAAACGATGAGTCCGCCACCAATTGCCATGACAGCGTTCCAACGTTCCCCTTCCAGTTTGCGACGTTCCATATCGGATGCAACCAATAGCGATTGTTCGGTTGGCGTTTGTGGTGAGATTTCTTCACCACTTTGGTGAATTTGATAGGCGCGGTTTCCGCGCAAGGCAATTTCAGTAGTCCCGAACTGCCAGGTACTATAGAGCATCCAAGCTATACCAAGCGCAAGCAACGTATAGGCAACCCCCTTCACCCACTCTTGTGAGAATGCACGACGCAATATAGCCATTTTGACAATCTCCTGTCTCGAAAAATCTTGAGGTAATTATTTGCATTTTTCAACATTAGGGGGTATTATACATTTCGTTGTGCAAAATTAGATGATCAATGCACACGAAAACTATTTTAAGTTGAAGCCCAAGTGGGCAAAATAAGGGGTTTTTAGAAATGAAGAAACTTCTCCACATTCTTCCGGTTGTTCTCCTCGTTATGGGTATCGCTCTCACCAGCTTTGGTGCTGTCGGCGCTCAAGAAAATACCCTCGTCTTCCGTATGGTTAGCCACGGTGGTGCTGGCAATCCGTTCTGGATCATTGTACTCAAAGGGTTTGAAGACGCATGTGCACAACTTCAAGCAGACTGTGCATGGCTCTCTGATCCCGTCGATAATGTAGATGACATGGCGGGTTACTGGGACGATGCTCTGGCAGCTGAACCAGATGGTATTGGTACCACTGTTCCCAACCCAGAAGTAATCCGTGCTGCAGTTAACCGTGCTGCAGAAAATGGCATTCCTGTGATTGCCTTCAACACCGCCGATCCAAACGCGGGTACTCCTGACGCACTTCCCATTTTGTTCTACATTGGCGCAAGCGAATTCCTTGGTGGACGTAGCAACGCACAACGTGTTTTGGCGCAAGCTGAAGCAGATGGTGTTGCCGTCACCCGTGGCGTTTGCCCCATCCAAGAAGTTGGTCACAGTGGGCTTGAAGCTCGTTGCGCTGGTGTACGTAGCGTCTTTGAAGAAGCTGGTATCACCCTCGATGGTTTGACCATCAACAACAATGTTACTGAATCTGCTGGTATCATCGGCGACTACTTCACTGCAAATGCAGATGCCAACGCAATCTTCTTGCTCGGACCCAACCCCTCCAGTAGCTTCAACTTGTATGCTCAAGAAGCTGGGCTAGAAGCTGGTCAAGTTTATGCGACGACCCACGACACCAGCTCTGAAATCTATGACATGATTCAAAAGGGTTACTTGCTCCAAGCAATTGACCAACAACCCTACTTGCAGGGCTACCAAACCATTCATTGGTTGTACCTCAACAGCCAATTCAAGATGGCTCCAGGTGGCGACATCTTCACCGGTCCTGGTGTAATCGATCTGTCAAACGTTGAAGCTATCATTGAATTGACTGCCAACGGTTATCGCTAAACCTAGCAACTTCTAAGTAAAAGTAGGACGATGGAATGACCCCATCGTCCTATTTTTTTAGTAAATACTTTCAATCCTTATTGAAATTTTTCAAGGGTAACGATCGATGCGAGCTCACTTTGAAAACAAGAATTCGCGTTCTGGCCTGGCATCTACCATTGCATTCTATAATTTTGGAGTAAGTGCAACGAGCCTATTCATTGTTGCGCTTGTTATACTAGGTTGGATTGCCTTAGGGGAACGTGCCAATATCAGTCGTCGAGACATAAATACAATTGAAATCTCGGCTATAGTTGTTGGAATTGCCTTCACAATTGCCAGTGTACGCACGGCATTCGGTATACGAAATCGAGATGAGACCAGTTGGGCTTGGGCACAATGGACCGCGTTCGTTGGTCTAATTGTTGGTTTCTTCATTCTTTTGAGCACAGTAGGACCCCAAATTATTGGATTAATCAGCAACGCGCAACCTACTGTTCCAAGTGAACCTATTTGGCAAGCGACTTTACAATTAGGGCAAAGAAGTAGAACGATCTTCGTAAACGGGATCATGATCTTTGCTTTGGTTTTATTCCTGAGCAACTTTTTCATCTATCGCATGACTGTTGCCAACACCACTTATGACGACAAGAAAGTGGAAAAAGCGCAGGGTGCCTTCAGTACCGCGATTGACGATATGACCCCATCCCAATTCATTCGCCACCAACTTGCAGAATCACCGAGTGCAGGCGCAATCATCGGTTTCATTTTGATTCTACTGATTTTCGCCACGGCAAGTGACACATTTCGACAACCTCCAGCTATCGCTTCTATGCTGACCAACATTTCCACCAAAGGGATTGTGGCGATCGGCATCACTATATTGATGATATCGGGTGAATTCGATCTATCGGTTGGATCAATGTTGGGGGCAGTAGCATTATTTTTCATGTTGTTCATGACAGAGGGTGTCCCCTTTCTTGGCATCACGCAACCGTTTAACCCGATCCTGTCCATGTTCCTGGCAATTTTAGTTGGGCTGCTCTTAGGATTCATCAACGGTTTCATCCTCGTCCGAACCGGTATTCCATCCTTCATTGTCACTTTGGGCACATTGCTAATTTACCGTGCAATACCCCTTGTTGCGATTCCAGGTGGACGCATCTTGCGTTACAAGGACTATTATGCAGAGTTCCCCACCGTTACCTTTCCGACATCAATCATGGTTGGGTTAGGGGTGATATTGGTTATCGTTGTCATCTTCATTGGAATTCGCACACTACCTAAGTATCTAAGACAAGCGCAACTTCGATCACGCTTGCGAGGAACGGCAGGCATCAAGTTTGGAACAACTTTGACGATTTTGGCTTGGGTTCGTTTGGTAATGGCGGCATTGTTGTTGCTGGTGTTACTGTCTTATTTCATCAGTTTCACTGCCTACCACCTACCAAACATTTCTCAACCCTACACAGTGGGTTTATTTGATATTTTGAATGGACAGTGGACTTTCACGCTTGAAAAAACCGCTGGACTGTTTGTCACTGAAAATCCATCTTGGTGGCAAATTGATCCCCTCGATTTCGGGCGCGCTAGTTTTAGGAATGCCATTATCTGGTGGATTTTACTGGTATTATTGTTCAACACGATTCTAAATGACACCCGTTACGGCAATTCTGTATTTGCGGTTGGTGGGAATTCAGGAGCTGCCAGAGCAAATGGGATTAACGTAAATCGCGTTAAAATCTTCAACTTCATGCTTGTGGGCTTCCTGGTCAGTTTAGCTGCAATTTTTGAGGTGGCACGCAACCCAGGTGTGGATCCATTGAAGGGTCTGGGTTGGGAACTTGAAATGGTGGCGATGACGGTTATCGGTGGTACCCTACTGAGTGGCGGTTACGGAAGTGTCTTGGGTACAATATTGGGTGGATTGATCTTTGCCATGCTCAACACGGGGTTGGTACAAGTTGGGATGAACGCCCGTCTCTTTGAAGGTGTAATTGGTGTGATCTTGATTGTCGCTGTTATACTGAACACGACAGTGCGAAGAATACCAACCAAATAAACGTTTTGTCGTTAGGGGTTACTCTTGCAGTCATCCCTAACTTTTCCATGAGATTGTACATGTTTAGGTTAGCTCACAATGAAGAAAACGCACACTACAGAAATGCTAGTTGAAATGCGCGACATCCATAAATACTTTGGGAGTGTTCGTGCATTACGAGGTGTTGAGTTTGCCGTAAAGCGACAAGAGATTATCGGCTTGCTAGGCGATAACGGTGCAGGAAAATCAACATTGATCAAGGTTTTAACAGGCTTCCATACCCCTACCAAGGGGCAGATTTATTTTGATGGCGAGCCTGTTTCAATTGATTCACCCCACAAAGCGCGGGAGCTAGGAATTGAAACGGTTTATCAAGATTTAGCTTTGGTTCCCCTAATGAGTATTGCACGGAATTTTTGGTTGGGTCAGGAGCTAACTCGCCGCGTCGGGTTATTCGAGTTGTTGGATCATCAGCAAATGGCAGAAGAAGCCGGTAAAGCACTCGCAAATATTGGCATTCATATTCGAGATCCTTATGAGGCTGTCGGCATGATGTCAGGTGGTGAAAGGCAATCCATCGCAATTGGGCGGGCTGTTTATTTTGGCAAGAAGTTACTGATCCTTGATGAACCGACTTCTGCCTTGTCAGTAGGTGAAACCAAAAAGGTGCTAGATTACACCTACGCTGCTAAAGATAAGGGGATGAGCGTGATTTTCATCACGCATAATATCAGCCAGGTGTATGAGGTTGCAGATCGATTCACCATTGTGAGCCGCGGAAAAACGTTGGGTAATTTCACCAAAGAAGAGGTCACGGCGGAAGAAGTGGCAACCATGGTGATGTCTGGTGCTGTTCCAGAACGCTTACGTTTATTTGACCCTGAGACTGATATAGCATAGTGGAGTTGATGATGAAACCAATTTCATTATTCTATATTTGTATCGTGTGGTTTGCTTTCGTAGCGAGCGCGTGCGCACCAGCTAATTTGGACATGACTCCCCTTCCAACAGAGACCGCAGTACCAACAGAGACCACGGCGACTTCTACGCCTGTAGTGGCACCGACGGAAGCTGTTGCCTCAAACGAGACCGATGAAACAAGCCCAGCTATTTCAAATGAAGACCTGGTAAACTTGATCGTTGCCAGTAGCCCGGATCGTATTCCGGCAGGTGCAGTTGAATGGATTGTTGACCGCGCACGAGGTGCAGAAACGGTAAGAAATGTTGAGGGGGGCCTTGCCAAAAAGATTTTTATCACGGAGCGCGGAGGCGGAAAAGCCAGCTTGACCTTTGGCGTTTTCGATTCTGAGGTTGCGGCAAAGACCTACTACGACTTCATTAAAGGGTTGCGAGCATCGCTGGAATTTGGTGAACCTAGAGCAAATTTCCCAGAGAATAGCCTATTTGGTAGCGGGTTGTATGGTTCTAATGCGATTGTACAAGAAGGTAATCTCTTCATCGAAGTATCTGTAGAGGCATTTTCAAGTACATCGGGCGATCCGCTGACGGGACTAACCCGCGCGACTCTTTCTATCATGGAGGAGGGCGTTGCCTTAGGTTCCACACAAAGCACCGAACAAGCCCCCATCCTTGTAGATATTGAAGCAATTATGCCAGATACCTTAGACGCAAATGGTACGTGGACGAAGATCGAAACCTTGCCTGTGCTGGTTGAGAATGGCAGTGCGATTGAGATTGTGTATCGCCAAAATACTGAGAATATCAATATT
Source organism: uncultured Chloroflexota bacterium (assembly GCA_903877335.1). Classification (GTDB taxonomy): domain Bacteria; phylum Chloroflexota; class Anaerolineae; order Aggregatilineales; family Phototrophicaceae; genus CAIRDJ01. Next base: position 9,123 of record CAIRDJ010000141.1, read on the forward strand.
TACTTTGGGACGTTTAATGCCCCATCCGATACACTAATCGCCTATCAAAATATACTCTCACGCGGAACAGTCGGCACCCAATTGAATACGGAGCTAATTGCTGTAAAGTCGAGTTCTGCACAAATGGGTGTCTTGGTGGAGGTTTTGAAAGCCGTTCAACCTATTTTTGAACAACCATAACCACTTGCTAGACCACATATAACGTTTTATATGTGGTCTACTTTTTGATTTCTAATCCATTGGATACAAACTAGCACCACCGTCCACAGTAAGGATACTACCCGTCATATACGATGCTGCAGGCGAACAAAGGAAAACGAACGTGTCTGCAACCGATTCCGTAGGCTGTAAATAACCCAAAGGAATGGCTTTCGTTGCCCGTGCGCGATAGTCCGGTTGCGTATTCCATTGCCGAAGAGCCATTCCAGCCCCTACTATTCCGGGCGCAATCGCATTTGCACGGATGCCATGGGGGGCTAATTCACGTGCAAAAGTACGCATAAGCTGATTCATCGCTGCTTTACTGGTGATGTAGGGTCCTATTTCGGGCCACGGTATGACAGCAACCCATGAGGTGGTGAAGATCAAATGCGCGGCTCGTTTGGCAGCAATGGCACGTTGAGAAACTTCTTTGGCTAGTAGAAAAGCACTGCGAACATTGACTGCCATCACCTCGTCAAAAGTGTCGGCATCAAAGTTGAGGATGCTTCCCGATACAACCATCCCAACATGACACAACCCCGTCGTGACGAACCCAAATACTTGTTCGGCATGATCTAACAACGACTTCACCTGTGCAGGGGATGTCGTATCAGCTTGAAAATAAGTAACCACTTCGGCAGGAATATCGGACTCAGCAAGTCTTTCATGGGCAATTTCAGCCGATAACACGTCGTTTACAGTAATGCGGGCACCACATTCAACTAGCTTCTTGACGATAGCCAAGCCCAAAGCACCACACCCACCAGAGATAAGGATATGCTCACCCGTTAATGCCTCTTTTGAAAAGATCATTATCTTATTTCCTCCACCGCCCAGTGATCTCCCATCGCCCTTCTACCTTTTGCCAGACCCTCGCCATCGGACACAAGACGAGTCAGTTTAGGATGAGAAAGCATGTGTGCGGTTAGCTCAACACCTAGCCCCACGCCCTCAGGAATGCTCATATTCCCGTCATTAACAGCGGGTTGCCAACCACACATTTCAGAAAAATAGCCTTGATAGAACGCCCGAACGGATTCAGCGAAGAACAAGTTTGGAATGTGTGCGCCTAAGTGCATACACACAGCATGACAAATTGGACTTGCCACGTTATGTAAAACCAGGGGGATGCCATAAGCCTCTGCCAAGTTTGCAATCTTGCGCGTCTCGGCGATGCCACCATTCCAAACTGGGTCCGTCATGACGATTTGGGTGACGCCTTCTTGTATCCAGTCACGCAATTGCCAGCGTGTCATGAGCAATTCTGAACCCACGAAGGGGATGCGTGTTTTCTGCGAAAGTGCTTTAATTTCTTTTGGATGAACAGCGGCAATGGCATCCTCAATAAATAAGATGTTATAGGGTTCCAGTGCCTCAACAATGCGTTCCATGCTGGCACGATTCCACCTAAAGTGGCATTCAATCCCGATCTCAACGTCATTACCAACCGCTTCACGAATTTGTTGAATGGGTCTTAAACCCTCTTGGACAGATTGGAGACTGATATATTGCCCAAACGAAGACTCGCTAAACTTGTCAAAGGGCCAAATCTTCAATGCCCGAATGCCGTCCGATAACAAACTTTTTGCCAAACCACCGGCATCAGTCTGCCACTGGAGGTAATCTGGAACAGTTGGTGTGCCGATACACGTGTTGTAGGTTGGGACGCGATCACGAGTTTTCCCCCCAAGTAAATGATACAAGGGTGCCTGATAGAATTTACCCATGATGTCCCACAGGGCAATTTCAATGGCAGACAGGGCGCGAGTCTCTGCACCGGCATAGCCATGATACATGATGTTGTCCATGGCAAAACGCCACACCCCTTCAATATCAAGTGGGTCTTGACCGAGTAGCAACGGGGCGAGCGTGCCGTGAATGGCACCCTTTGTTCCGTGTACCTTGTCAACCGACTCCCCTAAACCGATTATTCCAGCATCCGTATGAACGCGCACGACAATGATGCGTGGTAAATGTTCCCACTGCAGGGTTTCTATTGCTGTGATCTTCATGCACGCCTCCAAATAAAATGCCCTTGGTCATTATGAGACTGCTCAAGCTGACCGCGTTGTACCAAACGCGCGATGTTCGCATTGATAGGATAAGCCATCGCGTTGTTTGCGACGGGACTCCATGTTCCAAGTAGACCACAGATTTCATCAATTGCTTGCAACATCGTAAATGATTCTGTTCTTTGGCTTAGGTTGAGCAACTCTTCTTCAACCCGTAAACAATAATTGCGACTTTCGTATAGGAAATCATGTACTTCTTTGCCCATTTGCAAGGGCCAATGTGAGGGGGAATAAACATCAATGCTCATGGCAAGCAGACGTTGAATCGTGGCTAAATATGTATCCGCATAGCAATATGTGGGAGCCATACACGGTTGCCAGTCTTTGTCGAGAATGGCGTTCCATAAAGCCGCTTCTCCTGCTATGAGAGCATGACTGCGCGGGTCATACACAGAAAGATGTCCCCATGTGTGACCAGGTGTATGAAGTACATCCACATACCAATCTTCGCTCAACCAGATTTGTTCCCCACCTTCCAGAGTCATATCCATTGGGCATGTTTTAACATCGTGATATAGTTGGTGAACAAAACTATCAGGCGTGCTCATGCCATGCGGACGATCAAACTGCTTATAGCGCCCCTCCAGCAAGGCAGTGACATCTTCGACCCAGGGTCGATCTAGTTTGTGACACATGAACATCGAATTAGGGGCATGATCCTTCACAATGCGATTACCACCCACATGGTCAGAGTCAGAATGTGAGATGAGAACATAGTTAATTTGGCAAGGTTGAATCCCTAATTGTTGCATGTAGGGGAATATCTCTTGCTCTGGGTTGTGCGCCAAACACGTATCCACAAGCATAATCTTTTTGGTGCCAACTAGTAGGTGTACAAACATCACACGGTTGCCATCGAAAATGCAGGGAATGCGGTGAATACCTTGAACTATTTCCATTTTAGTTTAGTCTCCTTTAGATATTATCTTGAGGCTGTTGCCCCTTCACACTTAAACCACCATCAACCGTGTAGTTTGCTCCTGTTACAAAACTGGCATCATCAGAAGCAAGAAACACACAGACACTAGCCACTTCGTCAATCAACCCTACCCGCCCAATCGGGTGCATCGCATCAAATTCTTTCCGAAGAAAATCAGGATTCTTCTGCTCTAATAAAAAGTGATGCAACATGGGAGAATCTATCGTGCCCGGCGAAACACTATTTACACGAATCCCCTTACCAGCGTAATCGGTTGACATGGCTCTAGCCAACGCAATCAATGCCCCTTTGGTTGCACTATAGGCAGCTAAACCCGGCAAGCCCAAAATTCCAGTGACGGAAGCCATGTGAATAATGCACCCTTTGCCACGCCCCAACATACCAGGAATAACCGCTTTCGATGCAAAGAACGCGCCACGTACATTGACATCAAATATACTATTCCAATCCGCTGTTGACGTCTCGTGTAAAACCCCACTCGGCATAATTGCCGCGTTATTGATGAGCACATCTACACGCCCGACTGATTGAATTAACTGTGCGACAGCTAGGTTTACTTGATCTTCATTTCGCAGATCAACCACCAACGGAATCGCCTGCCCTCCTTGTTGATTGATTAATGAGCAAGTTTGTTCAACAGAGTCCGCGCGAACGTCTAGTATTCCAACAATGGCACCTTCTTTAGAGAAACGCTTGGCAATGCCAGCTCCGATACCATCACCCGCACCGGTAATTAAACTAACGCAATCTTGTAATTTAAGTGACATTCTCAAACCTTTGAAAAACCCACTATTGCCCGCGGGAAATGATAACAAATCGTCTCTTGAATGGACAACTTTTCATTTTACCAAAAGAAATGGCTATAACACCAAAAGCGATTCATACGTAAAATAGCTTGTGAGTTTTAGTACAAACACGGAGTAGTCAAGACGATGGCAAAGATCGGATTATTTTACGGTAGCAACACCGGCAAAACAGAAGCTATAGCGTATCAAATTAAAGACGAGTTCGATAAGCATGGTGCTGGGTTGGTTGAGGTACACAATATTGGCTCTGCCACCAAAGATCAGATGTTACAGTACAACTACCTCATCATGGGGATTCCAACATGGAACACAGGCGAGCTTCAAGATGACTGGGATGTGTTCTTGCCAAACTTTCGTGAAATGAACATGAGCGGTAAACAGGTGGCGATCTTTGGTTTGGGAGATCAAAACGGGTACGGCTTTAACTTCTTAGATGCAGCCGGTATATTGGCTAACGAAGTTCTACTGACGGGGGCAACCTTATTTGGGCTTTGGTCAAATGAGAAATATCAGTTCAATGAATCAAAAGCCAAGCAAGATGAATACTTTTTGTGCTTGGGCGTAGACCAAGAAGGTCAAGAAAACCTAACTCCAGAGCGAATCAAGCAGTGGGTTAAAAGCGTAAAAGCAGAATTCGGTATCTAGTTGCACGTGCGGCGGCTACGTTTTCAATAGGGTTTTCCCGATGCAAAACCCTATTGATATTCATTCCTAAGTCAAATTTTTTCGATCTTGGATCGAATCAAATTCCAGTCGTGATAGGTTAATAAGCCAACAACTTCAAACCAGAATGGCTCTTGAGTGGGGTTGTGCAACACCTGCATTCCCAACTTGGTCATCACCCGTTGTGACGGCAGATTGTCGCGTTCAGTTGTTGCCACGAGTTGTTTCAGTTTAAGCGTCTCAAACGCATAGGC
>CAIRDJ010000142.1 GCA_903877335.1 uncultured Chloroflexota bacterium
AGATAAACATCCAACGCCGCATCTTTTTCTAGCACCACGTTAAACTGAACGCGATCGTCAATCCCATCTTGATTGGGAGAAAACACAAGCGGAGAAACAGAGAAGACCGAAATATCGGGCAACTGTGCATCGGCATCTTCTAATGACAACTTCCCCTCGATGGTTTGGGTTTCGTCACGTGTGGCATGAGACGCGCTCAATACCCATGTATAGTTCCCAATGGGCATCAGGCGACGGATCACCTCTCCCCCTACCGTCTCAGATGGGTTCAAGTAACCGTCCACCACGCCACTAAACAACCCCTCATAGACCCCTTTGGCGCGTGGTTCATCTTTACGGAAAGCGTAAGATCGCCCGTCCTCATGGGTGAAAACAATGGAGACCAGCGCGTTATCAGACAGTTCATAGCGATACACCGCCAGATCATCAACCCCGTCTGCGTTGGGGGAAATGACCTCACGATCAAAAGACGCATGAACGATTAAAGGTTGAGCAGGGTCAAAGAGCATTTGCCCCAACACCGCGACCAATCCTGCCACCAAAATCGCGCTGATGATTAGAATTACCATGACTGAACGCACGCATCTACACCTTTAAACCAGCATCCTATTGCAGAAAGTCTAACGTAAGCGTGCCCTTGCGACAAGACTTTAGCTTTTCTTACATTTTATCGTCTGACAAGGTTATATCTAAATGGATTCCTATCAGTTGGGTTTTCTGGTTTGAAACTAGAAAAGTAGAATTGACATCGTGACCATTTAAGCTAGTGTGAAGGTAAAAGAAGCGCACTTAGTAACGCGCGGTGGAAAGCGGGGAACGAATGGCAAGGGGATCGGATAAGAATGCGATAAATATGCCGAGTGAATCTGACATGGGCGCAAAAGAACCTACCAAAATTCAAAGTAAATAATTATGCTTGCGCCATTCGCGAACTATTTGCCCTCAAAAACTCTAACGCACTGCGGATAACGAGAAAACACGATGTCCTTTGAAAAAACAATATGGCGGTTCGGAACTCGTGGGTCTGAATTGGCACTTTGGCAAACTCAACATGTGATGAATGCCCTTCAACTTGCTCATCCTGAATTTCAGTTCGAGCAAGTCCTCATCAAAACACGAGGCGACCAAATTATTGATACGCCACTGCCTCAAATTAAAGGCAAGGGAGTTTTTACAGCTGAGTTAGAAAAGGGACTGTATGAACATGCGATTGATTATGCGGTGCACAGCCTTAAAGATTTGCCAACGGAACAGCCTTTTGGATTAACCATCGGTGCAATTTTAGAGCGTGCAAATCCCTCCGATGTTTTGGTAGGGCGTTCAGGTTACACCTTAGAAACCTTACCGAAAGGCGCACGCATTGGAACCAGTAGCTATCGACGTGCCTCGCAGTTGCGCCATCTGCGCCCCGATTTGCAATGTCTGGATATACGAGGCAATGTCGATACGCGGATTCGCAAAGCCCTCGATAAAGAGGGGGACTATGATGCTATTCTCTTGGCGTTTGCAGGGGTGTCACGCTTGGGACGTGAGTCAGTCATTAGCCAAATTCTCGATATAGATGTGATGCTTCCCGCCCCTGCACAAGGAGCAATTGCGGTGCAAACCCGTCAAGATTCCGCGCTTATTGCTTCCTTAGCACCGCTTCACCACCTTCAAACTAGCCTCGCCGTGATCGCTGAACGTGCTTTTTTAGCTGGCTTGGGTGGTGGATGCTCTGTACCAATTGCCTCCTATGCTTATCAAGAGGGGGGGAAACTGATCTTGCGCGGACGTGTGACCTCGTTGGATGGCACCCAACAAATCGACATTATTCGCCAAGATGCAACTGTGTTAGATGAACAAAGCGCTGAACAGTTTGGCAAGGTTCTCGCTCAAGAAGCCCTCGAAAAAGGGGCAAAACAGTTAGTGGAGTCTGCAAGATGAGTGATATTCAAGTACAAACCTTTCCCTATACGCCAAGCATGCGTCCTCGCCGATTACGACGTACCGCCACGCTACGGCGCATGGTGCAAGAAACGCAACTTACCCCGAATGATTTTATTTACCCGTTGTTCATTCGACACGGAAAAGATATCCGACAACCCATTCGCTCCATGCCGAATCAATTCCAGTGGTCAATTGACCGCGTTATTCCCGAAGTGTGCGAAGCCTACCGACTTGGTATCCCTGCCGTGATTTTATTTGGGATTCCTGAAACAAAAGATGCCTGTGGTAGAGAAAATTATGACCTCAACGGCATTATCCCCCAGAGTATCCGCGCCATTAAAGATGCTGTGCCAGAGATGCTTGTGATTTCGGATATGTGCTTCTGTGAATATACCAATCATGGTCACTGTGGCATTATCAATCACAAGGGCGAGACGCATTATCAGGCTCATTTACCCGAAGGCTACTTGCTCAATGATGCCACACTAGAACTTTTAGCCCGAACTTCTGTTGTGCATGCCGAAGCAGGCGCAGACATCATTGCACCTTCAGGCATGATAGATGGGATGGTCGGTGCGATTCGCGCAGGCTTAGACGGAGAAAATTTGGCGCATACGATGATTATGAGCTATGCCGTCAAGTATGATAGTGGATTTTACGGTCCCTTCCGCGATGCTGCCGGAAGTGCCCCTCAATTTGGAGACCGTAGCGAATACCAAATGAATCCTGCCAACCGCCGAGAGGCACTTAAAGAGGTGGCATTGGATGTGGCAGAAGGTGCGGATATGCTCATCGTCAAGCCTGCCTTGCCGTATTTAGATGTGCTAAGTGATGTTCGGCAAGCCTATAATTTGCCCCTCGTTGCATATCAAGTGAGTGGTGAATATTCGATGATTTATGCGGCGGCAATGAATGGATGGATTGATTTACAACGTTGTACGCTTGAAACGTTGACCAGTATTAAACGGGCGGGAGCGGACATTATCGTAACCTATTTTGCAAAAGACGTGGTTAAATGGTTACAACCCTAAATACCCAAACACTCATGGACAGTCGTTTTCTTAAAGCCTGTCGGCGTCAAGCAACCGATGCTACCCCTATTTGGCTTATGCGCCAAGCAGGACGTTATATGCCTGAGTACCGTGCCTTGCGTGAAAAATACACCATTTTAGAACTCATCAAAACACCGGCACTCGCT
>CAIRDJ010000143.1 GCA_903877335.1 uncultured Chloroflexota bacterium
CAAAAATTCAATGATTACCTCACCACCGATCTCCTCCTGCAACACGGCATCTACACGTGGGCGTGGGAGGGCAACCCCGTGCTAGGGCAGTTGGATGAGCGGTTCGCCATGACCGCCGAGCGTAGCGTGATCGTGCGTGGGATTCCCCACCAAGTGGCAAATGTCACCACCGCCGTAGACATGCTAGGCGGATATTATCAGCTGTTGACCCGCGCCCACCCTGCCGACGGCTCGCTCCGTTCGCAGATTGCCACCCGTGCCTTGCGGTTGCTTTCCATCCCCAGCGATGACCCCGCCTACGCCTCGCCCATTGAGCGCGTGGTCGGGCGTGGGGGCTACATCGGCAAAGATGGCACCCTGCCACTGGGCAACCTCTCCGCCGGCACGGTGTTAAATGATGTGGGCATCTTAACCGATGCGCGTGGCTTCACCCTGGTGGCGTTCTTATCCGTCGGCGAAAGCCAATTCACCGCGCAACATGCCCTCGCCCAAACCCTTGACCGTCTACGCCAATATGAGGATGAAAAGACAATCCAATGGACAACCACCTAGCTGACCTACGCGAACTGCTTCACCACCTCCACGCCACCTTTGACCATACCACGCCCGAACAGTGGGAACGGCGCACCGGCACGCGCGACAAAGACTGGACGCTCAACCAGGCATTTGCGCATCTCGCTTCGGTTGCCAACATGCTCAACCTCTCGCTCACCTGTTTGCTCCACGACCGACCCTTTCAAATCGCAGGCATCCGCCAACGCCACGACCTCAAGCCCTGGGTGAACGCCCAGCTCGAACAGCGTGCCCACCAAAACGGCGTGACCTCCTTTCACGAGTTTCTTGGCGAATTACAAATCACCCTCGCCCTCTGTCAGCAGGCGACAGCAGCAGTCGAAGCCCGTCATGTTGACCTGATGGTCTACAACCGTCCCACCAACTTTGCCGAGAGCGTTCTGTTCCACCTGTCCCATGCCGGCGTGGTGCATGCCGCCCAAATCACGCGCCCGCTGGGCTTGCCCCCGCTCTGGCAACGTTACACCCCCGCTTTTCGCCACCGCCAGCTCGAACGCTTTTTGCAACACCTCAGCGTCGTGTATTGGTATGAACGCGGTGGGGATCAATCCCGCATCTTGAACATGCTCATTGACGGCGAAGAGGGGGGTGCCTGGCACATCCACACCACGCCAACCACGTCGATTACCCAAGTAGGGGAGCACCCGCACCCCTTCGCCACCCTCCACTTCAACGGCACCAACACGCTCTTTGGGTTGTTCACCTCCCAATTTCCCATCGCCACCGCGCTACAAGAGCGCACCCTCCACATCGACGGCGACACCCGCGCCACCCTCGCTCACCTGCAATGCTTCAACCCAACGTAAGCCTACCTGGTTGAAAACCGCTTCCGTTCGTGCTATTATTTATTTTTATTTATTGCACGGCGCACACAACAGGAGTGAATGAATCGTGGTTGACACACGCAAAGAACAAGAACGGGCGGAACTCCACCGCGCGATCTGGAATATTGCCAACGACCTGCGCGGATCGGTGGATGGGTGGGACTTCAAGCAGTATGTGCTGGGGATGTTGTTCTATCGCTACATCTCTGAAAATCTTTCCAACTACATCAACCAAATTGAACGGGCGGGCGGGGCGCACGCTTTCGACTATGCCCAAATAGCGGACAGCGTTGCCGAATCCGCGCGCGACGAAATGGTCAGCACCAAAGGCTTCTTCATCCTACCCTCACAATTGTTCCAAAACGTACTCGCCACCGCCCCCAAAGACGATGACTTGAACGTCAGACTGGATCGCATCTTCAAAAGTATTGAACAGTCCGCCCTCGGGGAGGGGTCTGAAGCCAGTTTTAAGGGGTTGTTTGCTGATATGGATGTGAACTCCGCCAAGCTCGGCAATGACCACGCCCCGCGTAAAGAGCGTCTGGTGAAGCTCATGAACGGCGTTGCCAACATGAAGCTCGGTCAACACGGCTATCAACACAATTCAATTGATGCCTTTGGCGATGCCTATGAGTATTTAATGGGCATGTATGCCAGCAGTGCCGGCAAGAGCGGGGGCGAATATTACACCCCTCAAGAGGTGTCGGAACTGCTCGCCCATCTCGCCATCGATGGAAAAAAACAGGTCAATAAAGTCTATGACCCTGCGTGTGGTAGTGGGTCGCTCTTGCTCAAATTCGCCAAGATTCTGGGCACAGAGAACGTGCGACAAGGTTTCTTTGGGCAAGAAATCAACCTGACCACCTATAACCTGTGCCGTATCAATATGTTTCTGCACGACATCCCCTATAATCAATTTAGCATCACACACGGCGATACCCTCATCACTCCTGCGGATGTTCATTTAGAAGCCGAGCCGTTTGAGGCAATCGTGAGCAATCCCCCCTATTCAATCAAGTGGGTGGGGGATGCCAACCCCGTGCTCATCAACGACGCGCGTTTTAGCCCTGCTGGCGTTTTGGCACCCAAATCTAAAGCAGACATGGCGTTCATCATGCACGCCCTCAGTTGGTTAGCCCCGTCTGGAACAGCGGCAATCGTATGCTTTCCGGGTATCTTCTACCGCTCTGGCGCAGAACAGAAAATCCGTCAATATCTGGTGGATAACAACTTCGTGGATGGCGTGATTCAACTTCCCGATAGTCTGTTTTTTGGCACGAGTATCGCCACCTGCATCATGGTGCTCAAGCGTGGCAAGCACGACAATGCCACCTTGTTCGTGGATGCCAGCGACGAATTCATCAAGGTGACCAACAGCAACAAGCTGACCGATGCCAATCTTGCCACCATCCTCACCACCTACACCACTCGCGCCGATGTTCCCCACCTTGCCCGCCTTGTCCCCAATGCCGAAATCGCCCAGCACAGCTATAACCTTTCCGTTTCCACCTATGTTGAACAAGCGGACACGCGCCAGCAAGTGGACATCACCGCGCTCAATGCCGAAATTGAGCGCATCGTCAACCGTTCCAATGACCTACGCACCGCGATTGATGCCATCATCATGGAGATTGAAGCGGATGAATAAACTCACCGAATTAATCCAGCACTACGCCCCCGATGGCGTGCCCTTTGTACGGTTAGGGGAAGTAGTTGACTATGAACAACCAAGTAAATATATTGTTGAAAGTACAGAATACGATCACAGTTATAA
>CAIRDJ010000144.1 GCA_903877335.1 uncultured Chloroflexota bacterium
ACCAAGATGGCACGATTCGATATATCTCTCAGTCAGTTGAGAGCGTACTAGGCTACGCTCCTACTGAACTAATTGGCAGGTCATGGCAAGAGTTGATCCCAGCTACCATAAACCATGTCGCATTGATGGGGGCGGCAAGGTGATGGCACATCTCCACCACCCCACCTAAGCGCATGCTCATTGCGCGTCAATCAAGTCGAAGAATTGGAACGTGCTCACATCAACCAACCCCAGATCGCTGATGCGCAGGGCGGGAATGACCACCAACGCCAATAGGCTCAACTGCATGTAGGCATTGTTGAGGGTGCATCCACACTCGCGCATGGCGTTCACCATCTGGGCAGATTTCTGGGCAACAACCTCCGCCCGTTCGTTGGACATCAAACCGCCGATGGGCAATTCCACCAAAGCCAATACTTCCCCGCCACTCACCACAACCACCCCACCGCCAACATCCGCCAGAAGATTGACGGCGCGTGCCATGTCGTCGTTATTTGTGCCCACCACCAATAAGTGATGGCTATCATGCGCCACGGTGGAGGCGACAGCACACGGGCGATTGAATTGGAATCCGCTCACGAAGCCGTTCACAATGCCCCCCGTCGCACGATGGCGTTCTACTAACGCAATCCGAATGACATCCTGCGTTAAATCAGGGAGGACTTCCCCCCCTTGTACGGTCAGGGTGTGGGTCAGGTGGGCGGTGGGAGCTTGGTTTTCGATCACGCCGATCACATGCGCGGTGACGCTTGTGCCGTCGGAGTGCGAGGAGGAGACGCTAAACTGTGACGGGGCAACCTGTCGTGCTAAGTTGACCGAGTTCATGAAGCGCGGTTCGTGCGTGTAGGTGGGTAAGGCTATACACAGTTGACCGTTTTCCGCCACGATCACCCCGTTGGCGATCACCATCTGGGCTTCAAAGTGGGCATCTAGCCTCTCGCTTAACACGATGTCTGCATAACGACCGGGCGCAAGTGCCCCCAAGTCACGATCAACCCCAAAATGTTGGGCAGTGTTGAGGGTCATCATCTGCAGGGCAATCAGCGGATCGAGTCCCAACTCAACCGCATGACGGAAAACGCGATCCATGTGCCCATCATTCACCAACGTGGCGGCGTGCACATCGTCGGTACACAAGATGAATTGGCGCGGGTCTAAGCCCTTTTCGGTCACGGCAGTCACTTGAGAGGCAACATCATACCAAGCCGAGCCGAGCCGCATCATTGGGCGCATGCCACGCCGAACGCGCTCAACGGCATCTTGCTCGCGCGTGTTCTCGTGGTCGTCGGCGGCTCCCCCTGCTAAATAGGCATGGAAAGCGCGTCCAAGATCAGGGCTGGCGTAATGTCCCCCGATGACTTTGCCTGCATGGGCTGTATGCGCCATCTCTGCGTGCATGTTGGGGTCATTCATGAAGACACCGGGAAAGTTCATCATCTCCCCTAGCCCGATGATTCCCTCCCATTCGATTGCTTCTTTCACATCATCGGGGGTGATGGATGCGCCGGGAGTTTCTAAACCGGGCGCAGAGGGCACACACGAGGGCATTTGTACGAAGACGTTGATGGGCACGGTTCGCGCTTCTTCCACCATCATCCGCACACCATCCAACCCGAACACGTTGGCAATCTCGTGAGGGTCGGCAAAGATGGCGGTAGTGCCGTGCGGTAAAACTGCTCGCACATATTCGGTGATGGTACACATGCTACTTTCTACGTGCATGTGCGCATCCGTCAAACCAGGGAGCATATACCGTCCGTTGGCATCCACAACGTGAGTTTGTTCGCCAATACAGTAAGAAGCGTCCTCCCCAATGTAAGCGATCCGTCCTCCGAAAATTGCAATATCCGTGTTGGGGATGACCTCACGGGTGAAGACGTTCACCCACTGTCCACCGCGAATAACCATTTCAGCGGGGGTGCGCCCCATCGCTACATCCACTAATTGGGGCGCAATCATCTGCCATGTTATGCGTGCGTTCATTATTCTCAATTTCCTTCCTCGTCACGAGCGTTGCTTGATGAGTATAACGCAAAATTGAGGACAATGAGCAATAGAAGATTAGGTGATGAATGCCCTTACACTCTCGGCTATGTTGGCTATAATCTACGAACTATGCCTAGTGATAGTTTATTGAAAGCGGTAATTAACCTTGTGAGCGAATACAGAATTGAAACCTTAGCGGCAAATCCAGGGATCATGGATGTCATCAATGAGTTGGATATGGTATGGGAGGAGTTTGCCCTGCAGAACCATGCGGGAGTGCAGTACCTCGGTAGCGGTGATTTCCTGAATTGGTTTCCCGAATTTCAGTTGGCGATGTTTGATGACAGCGGACGTATGATTGCGCGTGCCATGTCTGCGCCAATCCGTTGGCAAGGCAAGACCGCTGATCTGCCTGTAGGTGGGTGGACTTGGGGGCTTGAAAATGCGGCGGAAACCCACCAAAGTGGGCAAACTCCTAACGCGGTCACTGCCATTGAGGTGACGGTTGCTTCTGGCATGCAAGGGAAGGGGTTGGCGCAAATCATGTTGAACGCCATGAAGGACAATGCTAAACGGTTGGGCTTCAAGCTATTGGTTGCTGCCGTGCGCCCCAACATGAAGAAACTGTATCCCTTAATCTCCTTGCAGGATTATATCACCTGGACACTCAAAGATGGTGTCACTCCATTTGATCACTGGCTACGGGTGCATTGGCGAGCTGGCGGTGTCATCAGCCACATTGCCCACCACTCCTATCCCATTCAAGGCACCATTGCCGAATGGGAGGAATGGACGAATTTACAAATGCCCGTCAGCGGACAATACATCATCAACGGAGGGCTAGTGCCCGTCCAGATTGATTATGAAACCGGCATGGGCTATTACGATGAACCCAATGTGTGGGTTATCCACAAAATGTAGGCGACTCAATGGGCGAGCAGGTGAACAATGGATGATCGTTCACCTGCTCGCGCGATCCTAACTAACCGAGACGGGCAAGCTAGTTAGGCGGTTGACAATCACGAGATTGGCATAGCGTAAGGACGCGCTAGGGACGGCAAGCCGTAGCTTCGGCGCACGCTCTAGCAATGTCGCAAAAGCAACCTTCGCTTCCATCCGCGCCAACGGGGCACCCAAGCAATAATGGATACCTTTGCCAAATGCCAAATGTTTGTTCGGTTGGCGCGTCAGGTCTAGTTGTTCGGGATGAGTAAACACGCTTTCATCATGGTTAGCGGATAGAATGGCGGTGAAGATCATGCTACCCGTTGGAATCGTCGTCTCTTCTATTGCATACGGGACACGGGCATAGTTTAATTCGCCTGTCATCAGGGGCGTGTCAAAGCGGAGCAATTCTTCAATGGCGGTAGGGAGTTGGTCGGGATGGTGGCGCAAGTGGTCAAGTTGCTCTGGATTTGTGAGAAGGGCGTGCACTCCGTTGGTGATGAGTCCGACGGTGGTTTCATGCCCCGCCGCCATCAACAGAAATACCATAGCAAATAACTCCTGTTCAGATAGGCTTTCGCCCTCATGTTCCGCCTGCACCAAACCCGTTAGCAAATCATCCTGTGGATTTTTCCTCCGCTCATTCGCCAGTTTGCCAATGTAGTTGAAGCATGCCATCATGGAAGGAATGGACTTCATCATGCTCAAAGGGTCTGGGTTCACCAAGACCGCCTCTGACCATTTGCGGAATCTTGGGCGATCTTGCGACGGGATGCCCAACATCTCGCTAATCATCTCAAATGGAATCGGAAGGGCATAGGCTTCTAACAAGTCTACTGTGCCTTGTTTGAGCATGTCATCCAGCAGACGATGCGCCAGCGTTTCGATCCGCCCCTCTAGGGTCTCAATCATACGCGGGGTGAATGCTTTGTGAACGAGGGTGCGCAAGCGACGATGATTCGGATCATCACTGTGTAACATGCTGTGCATCATGGCAGAGAATAGGGGGGGCAACCAACTCATCGGGTTATGCTTTTTGTCATCATCATATTGGATGTTATCGGGGTCTTTGATGATGTCTGCACTGGTCAAGGCGGCTTCAATATCGTGATAGCGCGTCAAAACATAAACGGGTTGCTTCCTCATGCTAGTCAGCGCGACGGGGCTAGTCTCCCGTAATTGGCGAAACACTTCACGCTTGTTCTGCGCAAAATGATCTCCAAGCAGATCAAACTGGGGAATAGAACCGACGACTTTAATCTTCATCAGAGTCTC
>CAIRDJ010000145.1 GCA_903877335.1 uncultured Chloroflexota bacterium
ACCCTCAAGCGCGTTCATCTTGAACTGGGCGGTAAAGCACCGCTCTTGGTGTTTGATGATGCCGACTTGGAAGCGGTGGCAGGAGGCGCAACGCTTGCTTCCACCTTCAACAGCGGGCAAGATTGCACGGCGGGCACGCGCATCTATGTGCATGAAAGCCAATACAACCATGCCCTCGAAGCAGTGGTAGAAGGCATGCGCGCGGTTAAAGTGGGCGACCCATTCGCCAGCGATACCCAAATGGGCCCGATGATCTCCCAAGTGCAACGCGAGCGCGTACAAGGCTTCCTTGAGCGAGCAAAGGCAAGCGGGGCAAAACTCATCACCGGCGGGAATGTCCCCTCTGGCATGGACGCAGGCTATTACCTGGAGCCAACCGTAGTGGTCGATGCCGATCAACAATCCGAGATCATCCAGAGCGAAGTATTCGGTCCCGTCCTCACCATCAACACCTTCAAAGATGAGGCAGAAGCCTTACAACTGGGTAACGATGTACTGTATGGCTTGGCAGCTTCCGTGTGGACAAGCGACATCGGGCGGGGGATGCGCCTCGCGCGTGGATTAGAATTTGGCACGGTGTGGATCAATACTCACATTCCGTTAGCTTCTGAAACGCCTCACGGTGGGTTCAAGCAATCGGGCTTCGGCAAGGATTTATCATCAGAAGCCGTGCGCGATTATCAGATCACCAAACACGTCATGGTGGCATTGAATGAGTAAAGTATCCGCTGGGATTATGGCGGTTCACCTCAAGGGAGTGAGCCGTCACTTTGGGAGCGTGGTCGCGCTAGAGCGCATTGACCTTGATATTCAGTCGGGGGAATTCTTCACGCTTTTGGGTCCATCAGGTTCGGGCAAGACCACTTGCCTGCGCTTGATCGCGGGGTTTGAACAACCCACTAACGGGCACATCGAATTGTACGGGCAGACGATGGAAGGCATCCCCCCATATGAGCGCGATGTCAACACGGTCTTTCAGGATTACGCGCTCTTCCCACACATGAGCGTTGGGGAGAACATCGCCTATGGGTTGATGATTAAGCGCGTGCCCAAGCCCCAACGTGAACAGCGCGTGCGCGAGATGTTGGAGCTGGTACGCTTGCCGGGCATTGCCAATCGTCGCCCAAACCAGTTGAGCGGTGGGCAAAAACAACGGGTTGCCCTCGCGCGGGCACTCATCAATGAACCGCGCGTGTTGCTCTTAGATGAACCGTTGGGCGCGTTGGACTTGAAGTTGCGCCAAGAGATGCAAATCGAACTCAAGGCGATTCAGAAACGGGTGGGGATCACCTTTATTTTTGTGACGCACGACCAAGAAGAAGCCCTCACCATGAGCGACCGCATTGCCGTTTTTAATCACGGGCGCATTGAGCAAGTGGGCACCCCCACCGAGATTTACGACCATCCGCGCACCGTGTTTGTAGCAGGCTTTGTGGGCATGTCCAACCTTTTGGATGGCGAAACCGCACGCACCATCATCGGACAACCGCACGCAGTTGCCATCCGCCCCGAGAAAATCCACATGATCGCGCCAGATGCCACCCCACCTCAAGGCACACATCAGGGGCTTGGCACGGTGGAGGAGATCATCTACTTGGGAGCAACCACACGGTACACCGTTCGCCTTGAAAGTGGGGTGAGCTTTAGCGTGTTGGACATTCCACACACTCCAGCGGATAGCTTCCATCCGCAACAAGGAAACAAGGTGCGCCTGTGGTGGGAGCCTGCCCACACCCTGCGCTTAGAGCAGGAGGGCACATGAACGCTCAAACTTCACCCATGCGCCGTGTAGCAACGTTCTTCTATCTGCATCCCTCATGGGCGTTGGTAGTCTTGCTATTCCCGATATTGGGTTGGCTAGGGGTGGTCTATTTTGGCTCGATCTTGGCGTTGCTCACGCAAAGTTTCTACAGTTTGGACTACTTCAGTGGGCTGATAAACCGTCAGTTCACCCTCGCCACTTATGCCCAACTGTTCACGCCTGCTAACCTCGAAATCTTCAACCGCACGTTCATCATGTCGGTAATGGTGACAATCGCTTGTGCCGTGATCGCCTTTCCGCTGGGATACTATATGGGATATTTCGCCAGTCCGCGCGTGAAGGGTACGCTATACCTGATGGTGTTGTTGCCGTTGTGGTCAAGCTATATCGTGCGCGTCTATTCGTGGAAGCTGATTCTTGCCCAAGAAGGCATCTTCACCTGGGTGATAACCAAGCTAGGCTTGCTGTGGCTATTGGAGTGGGTGCTAGAGTTGCCCGTCATTGGGGGACCTTCGCTGTCGTTTTCGTTCATCGGGACGTTCTTGGTGTTCGTGTATATCTGGCTCCCTTACATGATCCTGCCCATTAACGCCGCCATCGAGCGCGTGCCCCGCTCCCTGCTTCAAGCCTCAGCAGACTTGGGCGCAACCCCTGCTATCACCCTGCGCAAGGTGATCTTGCCTCTAGCGTTTCCGGGAATCGTGGCAGGCTCGATCTTCACTTTCTCGCTCACGTTGGGGGACTACATCATTCCGGGCGTGATCGGCAACTCACGCTACTTCATTGGGCAAGCGGTGTATGCTCATCAAGGTACAGCAGGCAACATTCCCCTAGCGGCAGCAATGACCGTTGTCCCAATTCTCATCATGCTGTGCTATCTATTGGTGGCTCGGCGATTAGGAGCTTTCGATGCGCTTTAATCATGATGACACCCGCGCCTCGTGGGGGCTAAGGCTTTCGGCAGGGGCGGTTATTTTGTTCCTCCACATTCCGATATGGATCATCTTCTTGTATGCCTTCACCACCGAAGAGGCTTCGTTTCGCTTTCCCCCGCCCGGACTCACCAAGCAGTGGTTTGGCGTGACGTTGCAACGCACGGACTTTTGGGAGGCGTTCAGTTTATCGTTGCGGACTGCTGCCGCTGCAACCGCAATCGCAATGGTGATTGGAACGCTGGCATCCCTGGCGTTGGCACGCACGCGCTTCTTTGGACGTGAACCCATTTCACTATTGATTCTGCTTCCGATTGCCCTACCCGGCATCGTGACGGGGATCGCGTTACGGTCTGCGATTGGGCTAACGGGGGTGGACTTCAATTTCTGGACGATTGTGGTTGGGCACGCCACCTTCGCGGTGGTGACGGTGTATAACAACGTGGTGGCACGCTTGCGCCGTGTCTCGTATTCACTGACAGAAGCCTCGATGGATTTAGGTGCATCACCCTTTCAAACCTTTTGGCATGTGGTCTTGCCCAATATCGCCTCGTCCCTGTTAGCGGGGGCATTGCTGGCGTTTGCGCTCTCCTTCGATGAGGTCATCGTAACGACGTTCACCGCAGGGCAACAACAAACGCTTCCCATCTGGATTTTTAGCCAACTCACCCGCCCCCGTGACCGCCCCGTCACCAATGTTGTGGCGTTGTTGGTGATGGTGGCAACCTTCATCCCGATCATCCTTGCCTATCGCTTGACCCAAGATACACAAACCGAACGCAACTAAACCCAGAGACAGGAATCCTCCCCCATGATGAAAGCAGTGATTGCTCAAGATAAGCAACCCGTTATCGTTGAGTTGCCCATCCCACAACCCCAAGAGGGCGAACTCTTGGTGAGGGTTGCCACGACCGCGCTCAACCGCGCCGACCTCTTACAAGTGGCGGGCAACTATCCCCCACCGTCAGGATCGCCAGACACGCTCGGCTTAGAGTTTGCTGGCACGGTGGAGGCAATTGGCGCAGGGGTGACGCGCTTTGCTGTGGGAGATCGGGTGATGGCGTTGGTGGGGGGTGGAGGCTATGCCACCTACGCGCTCGTGCACGAGGCACACGCCATGCCCATCCCCGACAACCTCACCCTAATTGAAGCCGGGGCAGTCGTAGAAGCGTATCTGACCGCGTATAGCAACATGGTAGAACTGGGCGAATTACAACAGGGCGAAACTGTCCTCATCCACGCTGGAGCAAGTGGGGTGGGGTTGGCAGCTTGCCAGATCGCCCGCGCTATAGGGGCAACCACACTGGTAACGGCAAGCGCGTCTAAGCACGCGGTCTGTCTGGAGCATGGTGCGTCGTTGTGCATGGACTATCGCACCGAAGACTTTGTAGAGCGTGTGCTATCCCATTCACCCGATGGCGTGCAGTTGGTGGTGGACATGGTGGGTGCGCCCTACTGGAACAAGAACGTGAGCGTCCTGCAAGAATGGGGGCGGATCGTGTTCATTGGGCTGCAGGGTGGGGCAACTACCGAAGTCAACTTTGGGCAGATCATGGCAAAACGCCTGACCGTGCGCGGTAGCACGCTCCGCAACCGCACGCATGAACGCAAGGCAGGGTTGATCGCGCGTTTCTCGGCGTGGGGACTTCCACGCTTGGCAAGCGGTGAGCTGAAGCCCAACGTGTGGAAAGTGATGCCCATGAGCGCGGTGGCAGAAGCGCATGACCTCATGCGCAACAACCAGAACACGGGTAAGATCATCTTGCTGGTAGACGAATAACGCTCACCGCCATGCTTGCGTGGCGTGGTCAAACACCAATAACCCGTGTGGGTTCAAGCGTTTCTTGAGCGATTGTGGGGCATACCACAGCAGGTAATCCCCCCACTTTTGCAGATGATCCCACGCATGGGCGGGGGTGGCATGCTGTGCCCACTCGGCATGGTAACGATCCAACGCCTCCGACTGTTGCCCACGATGCACGGTGAACGCCCCCAACAACGCGCTCACAATGGTAAGGGGGGCGTGCTGGGCGAAGGTGTGCCACAAGTACGCATCCCCTGCCAACCGATAGCTTGCTAACCGCGCCCAATCTATATGGGCGTGTAGCTCGCTTCGCCAGAAGGTGGTTTCCTGTTGGATGAAGGGGAGCGGTTGACCGTTGTATAACCCGTGTTGAATCCAGCGCGAACGAAAGCGAAACGGTTGGCGCACGTTCAAGATCATGCCCTGTTCGGCACGGGTTGCCTCTAATCCGCATAGCCACTGTAGATGAGGATGCTGGGTGAAAACGCTTTGCACCACCGCAAAGGCAGTCGGTTCATAGCGATCACCTGCATTGAGATAGGCGCACACGCCCTCTTGAGCGCGTTGTAAGCCTTTCGCCAGCGCGTCATACATGCCTGCGTCAGCTTCGCTGATGAGGTGTAGGGTGATGTGGGGATGCTGGGCAAATTCGGCTTGCAGTGCCTGCACCCGTTCCGCGCTCCCATCTTGTGCGCCACCCTCCACCACCCAATAGGTCAAGTGTGCCGTGCCATCGGACAGGGCGGATTGATGCAAGACCGAGCGCAAGGTTGCCTCCAACGTATGCGCAGAACGATAACACGGGGTGACAATGGTGAAGTGCATTGCTCAACTCTCTTTATGACTCATCACCAGCGTATCATAACTTGCCTAGCATGGTGAAT
>CAIRDJ010000146.1 GCA_903877335.1 uncultured Chloroflexota bacterium
ACCATTACCCTTATGTCATGACAACAGGGGGATTATAAATACTCAATATGATTAACCATATCCTGCGCCTGATATACTCTACAAACTAACTCAAGACGATTCACCCAATCTCCCAAAGATAGGCGAGATTGATTCCCGAATATAATGCCTACATGGTTCATGCCATTTGCCACCATGATTAAGAAATCACTATCCGCGCTAACCAAAACGCGCCCAGACTCGATGGCACGTTGCAGATGATTGTCATCAGTATCACCCGTTAATCCCAGTTCGTGAACCGAGATCGCATCAATACCTCGTTGTCGTAGCTGAACCGCTATCTTAGGGCTGAGGTTCTCATCTAAATAAAGGCTTATGGCGACTTCCAACCCGTTTTTCCTTCATCGTTTCGGCAAGCTGGCGACGTTCTTCTATGCTGGTATCAATGCTTATTTTGTGGTCATAATAATACGAAAGAGCGGCATATACCTGTGAGAGGCTGATCTCGAAATCTTCGGCAATGCCATCAGCATCCCGTTGATGAAAGATTTTGGCAATCACAATATCGGCTACCGTGAGCGTTGTCCCCAGCAAGTGCGGTCGCCCCCCACGAATGTGCGGATCTATCCCGATTAGATTGATACTCTCAATGACCATGTGTTTCTCCTAACCACAATCAAACTGCTATGATGCGATTATATCATGACATCATTTTCTGTAGCCTGTTTCCCTTGTATCCTAGAAAAAGAGTAAAACCTAGTGATGTAGCTCTAGTGTATCGAGAGCAAGGTAAAGCTACACAACACATGATGCTTTGAGTGGGTTTAGCCAAGATGGGACAGTTGGTCTTATATATCGCCACCAGTTTAGATGGCTATATTGCCACGTCGGATGATGGCTTGGATTGGCTCAAGCCGTTTGAGAACGCTGATGAGGATTATGGCTATCACGACCTGCTGGAGCGCGTGGGTGTGTTGGTCATGGGGGGGAATACCTATCGCATGGTCGAATCTTTTGGCGAATGGGTCTATCCCGATCATGATAGCGTGGTCTTCAGTCGAAGCCTTCCGTTAGCACGTCCTGCCCACCATCGCGCTCGTGTCATTCGGGAGGACATCCCGAACACGATTCGCCGCCTCAAGCAGACCGGCGCACAAGATATTTGGTTGGTGGGCGGGGCACAGCACATCCGCGCGTGTTTTAGATCTTCACCTGATTGATGAGTTCATCGTGACGCTCACACCGGTGATCTTGGGGGAGGGCGTCCGCTTGTTTGAGCAACACGCCATGTCCACCCACGCTTTAACCTTGCACGCCTGTACCCCTTATCCAAACGGATGCGTTCAGTTACACTATCTTTCATCACCCTAAACAATACACTTTTTTGAAGGATACCCTGACATGAACCGTCCCCACCGCCGAGAACGCACCATTGATAAACAGGCGCGCAGCAAATCGTCGTTCTTTTCGCTCCCGTCTGGGCAACTCTATAACCCCTATCGCCCGCTCGAAATCCTCACCCCCGAACAAGTACAACAAATTCATGAAGCCTCCATGCACATCCTAGAGCACACGGGCATTCGCTTTCAGGATGCAGAGGCACTTTCGCTGTGGGAACAAGCAGGCGCAAAAGTCGATCATGTTAAGCAACATGTTTGGATTGATCGTGGGCTATTGATGGAATGGGTTGCGAAAGCACCGCAGAGTTTCACCGTCCGCGCACGCAACCCTCAACGCTCACGCCTAATCGGTGGCAACGCGATCAACTTCTTCCCTAGCGCGGGCATGGTCTTCGTGCGTGATCTGGGGCGTGGGCACCGTCCAGGGCAATCATCCGACGCGCTTGAATTGGTCAAACTCATTCAAATGACCAACGTGATTGACTTTGCCCCGGTGCAAAGTGTGGTGATGCACGATGTCCCCGTCCATCGTAAGCACTTGGTTGACCAAGCCATGAGCTACATCCACTCGGACAAGCCCTTGCTGGGTACGTCGCACGGGCGCATCATCGCGGGGGATGGCATCGAGATGGCGAAGATTGTCTTTGGGGAGGACTTGCAACCTGAGCGCGGCGCGGTGATTGGGGGGAATATCAACGTCAACAGTCCGTTGGTCTATGATGAGCGCATGGTTGGCGGGATGATAACCTACGCTCGTCATGGGCAATTTACCACCATCACCCCCTTCATCCTTGCGGGGGCAATGAGTCCGATCACGATTTTGGCGGCGGTTGCCCAACAAAATGCAGAGGCACTGGCGGGCATTGCGCTCTTGCAAATTGTGCGGGCGGGCGCACCCGCCATCTATGGGGGCTTCGTCACCAATGTGGACATGAAGAGCGGTGCGCCTTCGTTTGGCACGCCAGAGGGTGCGTGGGCATTGTTGATGGGCGCACAATTGGCACGCCACTATCGCCTGCCCTACCGTGGGAGTGGCTCTTTGAACACCGCAAACGTCCCTGATACCCAAGCGATGGGGGAATCGTTATGGGCGTTGTGGCCCTGCGTGTTGGCACACACCAACTTGGTGATTCACGCGGCAGGTTGGCTAGAGTCTGGCTTGACGATCTCGTATGAGAAATACATCACGGATGTGGAGAACCTCGCCATGATGCAACATTTTTTGCAGGGGGTGCGCTGGGATGGGGATGTGTTCGCGCTGAACGAAATTCACGAAGTGGGACCGGCAGGGCATCATCTGGGGACGTTGCACACCCAAGAGCGATTTGAAACCGCCTTCTACCCCAGTTTCTTGGCGGATCGTCGCAACTTGGGGACGTGGCAAGCGATGGGGGCGGAAGATAGCATTCAACGCGCCCACAAGCTGTGGCAAATCATCTTGGATTCGTATGAGCAACCTCCGATGGAGGTGACGATGCACGAGGCATTGTCTGACTTTGTGGAGCGTCGCGCTTGCGAATTGGAACATGTGAACCTATACGGATGATCGCCCGTTGGGGGTCATTCGGTGCACACGTGGAACGTATAGGGCAACTCGGCTAGGGTGAAGTCTTGCGCGGTTTGCCCCACTAACTCCAACTCTATGGGGTATAGCCCACTGACAGAATGGGCGGTGGGCAACCAGACGCGCCCCAACGCCACCAAGATCAACAAGCCGTCATCCCCACCGATGGCAGTGAATTCGTCGTGATTGTACCCGAACACGTCTAACCCTAGCCGTTGGCGCAGTGCTTGGCGCATGATGGGCATGTTAGGGGAAGCAAGCCCAATCTCACTGAGGCATTGCACACTCGCCATCGAAAATTGCGACGGGACAGTGTGGGGGATGTATCGCTTCCGTCCGATCAATTCGACTATGTTCCCGCCGACATCGTAAAAATAGAGGGCGCGTGCGTCCCACGAGGATTCTGAGAAGTCTAGGTAGGGTTGCCCGTGGTAGGGAAGCAAGTCCACCCGTTCCAATGCCCATTCAATTGCCTGTTCGAACTGTTGCGCGGGGATATTGAAGGCGAAGTGGTGAATGTGCGCGCCGTCGTAGGATTTGCGGAAGGTCAAGGTGGACTCCCCCGCTTGCAGGGTGAAGGATGTTGCGTCTGCCTTGACTAACGGGAAGCCCAACAACTCATGATAGAAAACTTGCTGGTATTGAAGCGCGGTAGTGTGCAAGGTGACATGTTTAATTCGCATAAAAATTTCTACCTAATTGCCGAAATGTCCCAGAATTTTACGTTTTCACTTGAAAAACGTTGGTCATCTGAAGTAATTTGCGTTAGACTATGCGCATATCCGATCCACCCCAACAAACCCCTAAGGTATTCTCAAGGTTGCGGATACCAAATTCCATATTACATCTAAATTATACCAAGAAGGAGTTCACGACCTATGCAAAAAGCAATTCTCTTCGTACTCATTCTCGTCCTCTCGGTTGCGGTTGTCGTCCCGGCGATGGCGCAAGACCTTGAACCTTGGGTGTGCCCAGAAGGTTTTGAAGGTCAGACTTTGAGCGTGTTCAACTGGTCTACCTACCTTGCTGAGGATACCATCCCCAACTTTGAGGCGGCATGCGGTGTCACGGTTGAATATAGCATCTTCGAAAACAATGAGGCGATGCTTTCTCGCGTGAGCCAGGGCAATCAAGGGTTCGACATTGTTGTTCCCACCGATTACATGGTTGCCATCATGATTAGCGAAGGTCTGTTGTTAGAACTTGACCACAGCAAAATTCCCAACATTGCCAATGTTGCACCTCGTTTCATTGATGTTGCTTTTGACCCGGGTAACGCGCATTCGCTCCCCTATCAATGGGGAACGCTGGCAGTGGGCTATCGCACCGAAGCCTTCCCGGATGGGATCACCAGTTGGAACGATGTTTTCAGCCATGATGGGAAAGTCTCTTGGTTGGAAGATCCACGCAATATGTTGGCGGTAGCCCTGGTCATGATTGGCTATGATCCCAACACCAACAACCCCGACGAAATTCAAGAGGCGGCACAATATCTCATTGAAAACAGCGGAAACGTGGTGGCAATTGCCCAGGATGACGGGCAAGAATTGCTGGCACAGGGTGAAGTCGATGCTGCCATTGAGTATCACGGGGACATCTACCAAGTCATTTTCGATTGTGAATGTGAAGACTTTGGCTATGCCCTCCCTTCTGAAGGTTCTGCACTTTGGACAGATAACATGGCGATTCTGAAGGACGCGCCCAATCCTGACCTGGCGCATGCTTTCATGGACTACATCCTACACCCGCAAGTTGGGGCAGACATCAGCAATGCCACCTCTTTCAGCACGCCCAACGCAGCGGCGGTGGAATTGGGCTTGATTGATGAAGTGTTGCTCAATGATCCCAACGTCTATCCCTCTGCTGAACAAATGGCGAAGCTCTTCACCATTGCAGAACGTCCCGATGTGGAACAAGACTATAACGACGCATGGGAAGAAGTGAAGATTCTCATCGGTGGCTAAACCCATCTGTTGAAGGTTTCATCACCTGCAAGCGAACGCGCACCCATAAGGTGCGCGTTTTTTATGCGTAGGCTTACACCATGAAGAACGAAGCCAGCGCGTCTTGCAGGCGTGCAATATCCTGTGGCGTGTTGTACACCTGTACAGATACCCGCACGAACTGCCTCCCGTGCCAGTCAATGATGGGAACTTCGATGCGGTGTTGATGGAAGAGTTCATCCTGTAAACTAGGAGCGTGGCAGGGGGGCAAGGCACACACGAACATTTGCCCGATGCTCTCGGACGGGGAAAGGGGCGCGTGGTCAAATAACCCGTTGAGCGCGTCACGCGCTACTTGCGCCAGCACGTGGCAAGATTCACGCTGGCGTTGGTGATCGCTCGCCTCCCAAAAGTCGAAGGCGGCGGGCACGGTCAAATAGGCTGAAAGGTCTTGGGTGCCCTGCCAGCGTGTTTTCTCCAAGATGCTCCCCTCGCGCGTCCAACCCCAGCTGACAATCAAGGGCTTGAGGCGGTCATGATGCTCTGGACGGATGAACAAGAAGCCTGCGCTCTTGGGCGCACAAACCCATTTATGAAAGTTACCCGTGTAGAAGTCTGCATCGAGCGCGTCTAGGTCAAGCGGAATGTGACCGGGCGCGTGTGCCCCGTCCACCACAGTGAGGATGCCGTGTTCACGCGCACGCTGGCACAACGCTTGCAGGGGGAAGATCAACGCGGTGGGAGAGGTGAGGTGACTGATGAACAGGACGCGCGTGCGTTCCGTCACGCCTACCCA
>CAIRDJ010000147.1 GCA_903877335.1 uncultured Chloroflexota bacterium
AACCATCTCCTCCGTCAAGCCTTTTTCACTTTTGAAGGAGTAATTCTCCTCCATATGAAAGCCATATTGCTCATCATACGAAGAACGCACGTCACGTAAGCGCGATTCCTCTTCCGTCAATTCTTTCTGGCTAGGTATGAAATCTATGGTCATGCTCATGCCTCGTCAATTCAGTTTGCGATGTGTTATTCAGTTTCTAAAGCTGTGCCGTACTTTTCTCGAATCCAATCATAACCTGCTTGCTCAAGGTGGAGAGCCAGCTCAGGACCTGCACTTTCTACGATGCGCCCCTCAAACATGATGTGTACTTTATCGGGCTTGATGTAATCTAAGATGCGTTGATAGTGTGTAATGACCAACACACCCAAGCTGGGACCTACCAATTTATTGACACCCTCTGCAACCGTGCGCAACGCATCAATATCTAAGCCTGAATCCGTCTCGTCTAAGATAGCGAACTTAGGTTCTAGGGTTGCCATTTGTAACACTTCCGCCCGTTTCTTTTCTCCGCCACTGAACCCCTCATTGAGATAGCGACCAGCAAACTTATGGTCAATCCCAAGATAGTCCATCTTCTCCTTGAGCAAGCGACGGAAGGCAGGAATAGAAATTCCCTCGCTGTCAGGATCAACCGCTTTCATCCGAGCATTGATGGCTTGGCGCAAAAAATTCGCTAGTGTTACGCCGGGGATCGAGATCGGATATTGGAAGGCAAGGAACAGACCAGCTCGGCTACGTTCGTCCGGCTCTAAATCCATAAAATTACTGCCATCGAAAAGGATTTCCCCTTCGGTTACTTCAAAAGCTGGATTTCCAGCTAGGACATTTGCTAGCGTGCTTTTGCCAGAGCCATTGGGTCCCATTAGAGCATGGATTTCACCCTGTTCGACAGTGAGGTTCACCCCACGAAGAATAGGTTGATCTTCAATAGAAGCATGAAGATTACGGATTTCTATTTTTGCACCCATTCGGAAGGTTCCTTATTGTGGTTCTTTAACGTTAGTTAAATTTGATGTATGCTATAGGGTATAAACCGCGGATGGAAGTATAACGGCGGTATGTCTACCCTGTCAATATTGATGATATTTATCATTAAAATTGACGTTCAAGTAGACGTATGTTACCATTTCGAGTGTGTTTTACCGTTAGTGTTGTCTTAGAAAATAACCTCAAGGATGTTCTAGTATGCCTCTTGCACCCAACGTTACTGAAGAAGGTTTGTATGATGTTTTGCGGAACGTGGTTGATCCAGAACTCGGGATGAACATCATCGAATTAGGCTTGATTCGACATGTGTATATTGAAGATGAACGTGCCCACGTCACCATGATTATGACCACTCCATTTTGTCCTTATGCGCCGCAACTCCTAGAGCAGACGCGCCGAACAGCACAAGACTATGTGGGCGTGCCCACCACCATCGAAATGGGGTTGGAGATGTGGGACCCCTCTATGATGGAAGAGGGTGTGGCGGACGACTGGGGATTGTTTTAGAGAACGATAACCAACACCCCACTTAAACTACAGTGGGGTGTTAACTGACGCTTAGCGATTGGGGCGATGTTCTTGAATGAAAGATTTTGGATCGAGATACGTATTGCGGATTTCCGCTTGTACGTTGGCAAGCCACGTTTGATACTCTGCATCGGACATCCTGGAAACGGTTAGCCCGTTTTTGTAGCGTTTTGCGGGCCAATCCTCGAACTTCGTTTCCAGGGTCTCAGCTGGCGTGATGTCAAAATGCAAATGCGGAATCCAAGTTGCGTCAGCTCGTCCACGTGTTCCGCCCAATTCGCCAATCAATTGTCCTCGAGAAACACGCATGCCAACAGACACTTTCATGCTCTTCAAGTGAGCATAGCGACTGGCGACTTTGCGACCGTCTTTGACGTAGGGGTCATGTACAATCACGATCAAATTACCCCACTCGGGACGCTCATTAGCGAAAACGACCGTCCCACTTGCGATCGAGTACACTTCCTGACCTTCATCATCGCTAGGGCCTCGCCCCCAGTTCAAGTCTGCCCCCGTGTGAACGGAGGTGTAACGCCCCAAAGAGCTACTCCATAAATACGGTTTCGGATAGGGGGATGCATCTTTCCAACCAGAGGGCCACACCAGAGAACCGGTTCGATCCCCCGAGTTTGTGCGATTACCTACAGGACAATCGAACCCATCGGCGTAGAGCACCCCATCTCGCGTAATGGTTCCCGTTGATGAAACAACGTTCGTTGTGGGGGTGGGGCGAACTGTCACAACCCGTCTCCAGCGCACAGCATCAAACGTGAGTGTTTCATCGTCTGTACCGGTAACGTCATTCAGGAATACACGCCCACTATTAGGCACGTTTGCGTCAAAGGTAAACACACCTAGTCTGTACCAGTTGTTGACATTCTTTGCTTGATTTACCGAAACCAGCACCTCGCTATTTTGACCACGCACCCCGTGTACTTTGTAACGTGCATTAGCCGTTTTCGCGTAGGGTTTATGAATATACACATCGACTATATATTCCCCAGAAGTTATAATCTTGGGTGACCACATCCCCCATGCTTTACTTCGTGAGGAACTTGAATTTGTGTAATAGACGGGCCACCCCATACGTTGCACATAAGCCTTGAATTCATCCTTACCGGTGTAGGTGCCTTTTGCAAATGCAGGACTTGCTGGGGTAATCAGAATTTCGTCCCCATACGACAGCGTTTCATTGGGCACGGTAGTGGGATTCGTGGATGGTGAAGGGGTAGTTGCGTTTCCCCCTACTCGAGGAATAGCTAAATTTATGGCTCGCATCTCTACAGAGCTACCAACCCCATAACGCCACCAACTGATTCCAGGCGCACCATACTTGCTGGTAGCAAGGCTATGCGCCGCTTGTATTTCATTGGTAGGCGCAAGCAGCTGAAGAATAGGAATAATAGGCAATCCGTATCCTAGCCACGTATCATACATCTGTTGAAGTGCCTCATCAGGAGTCGTTCCAAAAGTTGCCCAATACACCATCGGGTGGATGCTGTTGATAAAGGGTCGCCAGGCATCTGGGAAGATACTTTTGTAGTGCCACGGACGTGGATCAACGGTCATACCAATATGAAACTTGGACGGCACACCTCTACGAACGAGCAACATAAGTTCGCGCACCTGCTCCGCAGTGCCTGCCCAATACCATTTGGTATCCGGTTCGACATCCACATTCAAACTTTTCACCATCGGATGATTGGCAGTTTGAATCATCAAATCTGCTTCGAGTGCGATACTCGTTGTGGCGCGTGGCACGCACCATGCGTGCAACTCCATGCCATATTTCTTGCAAACTTCGCCCCACTCAGTGATATTGTTATAGCCATCTACTGCTAATTCCCGCTTATTATCGGAACGCCCTTGCCATAGATGTCCATTGCTCGTTTTTAGCCAGAACTGGCTAACGGCAGGGGCAAGTGATTTTATGTTGCGGATCACTTCCTCTTTCGTGGACTCTTGTACAGAGTCCCCCTCCCAATACCAGATACTGGCATGCCCATCGTATGGAGTGGTGACGGAAGGTTTTGTGGGAGGATTGGCATTTATCGCTTCAAACTCAAGAAAGTCATCATGCACCCAACCCGCTCTTCCATACTGCTCCAAATAGAGCCAATCTCCCTGCTGGGTGCGTGGATAATACTGCACCCGTGTATTGTCGCGAACATCGCCAATATCTTCAAAATCCTCGCCGGGTCCTGAACGTAAATTGACCCAAGCTGCTTTCGTCCTGGCAAGTGCGACCTTTCCGTTTCCCAATTCCGTGGGTACTACCAATGGCATCTTGAACCTCCTAATTATCGCAACCCACAATGATCATAACTACTTACAAGTTTAGCTCATCAAGCAAATATAATTCATTGAAAGAATAATTCTCCGCTACCACTTCCCGTCACGTGCCCAACGATAACGGCAGTTTGACCGTGAGCTTGCAAGTTCTCAATCAGTTTGATCGCTTGCTCATGCGGCAAAGCTATCAGTAGACCACCTGACGTTTCGGGATCGAAGAATAGATTTTGTTTCCATGTTGGTATGATACCCTCAAACGTGGTAAATCGCTCAAAGTAATCTTTATTGCGCCCCATACCGCCCGGAAATATATCTTGTTCGGCATAGTAGAACGCCCCATCCAAAAATGGGACATCCGCTTCGTTAAAGCTGAACTGAACCCCGCCTAAGTATGCCATCTCATGAGCGTGCCCCACCAAACCATAACCCGTAATATCGGTCATGGCGTGTGCCCTGTATTGGACCGCCAAGCGCGAGGCAAGCGCGTTCAACCGCATCATACTTTCGGTTGCGCGTGCAACATGATCGTGAAACGCAAGATCACGCTTGAGA
>CAIRDJ010000148.1 GCA_903877335.1 uncultured Chloroflexota bacterium
GCGTTAAGTCCACTGATGGTGGATTTAGGTTGGGTAGAGTTTCGGTAACGGGCATGAAGGACGATTCAGTCGCCTTGATGCCCGCAAATGGGATGTTATTGTTCGACTCTTCCGTCAATTCCCATTGAGGATCAAGCACTTTGTTGAATACAGGGCTTTTTTCTGTACGTTCAATCGACTCGAGCGTATCCTCCAACAGCATAGCCCGTGTGGGTTGGGTGTCGTCTACGGTTGCAATCGTTTCCAAAGCGAATGAGGTTTCTGTTGAGGAAGGAAGACCTTCCTCCACAGTCTTGACCGTGCGCTCTTCTAAGCCAAGACTACCATCTTTCATGCGAGATTTTGGTGCGTAATTATCTAAGGAACCTAGGTTAATCCCTAGTTTGGCAAGGCTCTTTAAGCTGACGTACATCTCATTCTGGATGGTGTTGTTCATTCCTAGACGGTTTTGTACGCCCCCCAAGATTCCCTTCAGCTCATACTGCAACGTCCATTGCAGAAGGGTGCCCTCCGCAATTTCTTGTAGGCGAATCCGACCAGTACAGGATTTATAGCGATGACCGTCTACAAACTGGTATTCATACCCTAGCCCGTCATACCAGGTCAAAATCTCAAAAACCATTTCTACCCGATTATGAGTCGTTTGTCTCCAACGTGTTGCAACGCCTTGTCGCTTTTGGCTCAAGAAAGAGATGGCAGTACAATCATGTTGCCATTGAAGATTGTTCTCGAAATTGGAAATGAAATCCCATAGTGCAAAGCTGGGTGTTTTCACCAGAATACGTTGATCAATTGTATACATGAGTGTTGTTTTAGATTGGTTACAGTGTACATTTGTGCTTCATGTTACACTATTTTATAGCTTATGGGTATTGATTAATCATCGGATGCAAGACGTGTTCCCAAACCCCCAACTCATCTTTGCTTTACTGCTTGCCACGTTAGTCGGTACAACTTATCATTTTATTGCTGGGGGTAACTTGCGCCGATTGGTGATCTCAATTGTGGGGGGGTGGTTCGGGTTTACAATTGGACAACTAATTTCTATGACGCTACAAGACAGTGCTTTCATGGTAGGGCAAATCAATGTGATGTATGCTTTAAGCGGTTCAATATTGTCTATTGTCTTGATCCACTTTATCTCGCTTGAATCAAAGTAGAATGGTCAAATCTTATGTCACATCCTGAAATTGAGAACGTCCCTTTGAGTGAGGCTGTCGAAGAGTTTGACTTACAGCGTGTTGTCGTAGCAGGCTCCGCCATATTTATCGCGATTACGCTTTTGATTTTCGTGGGTGCTATCGTCCTCGCTATATTCACCGAAGAGCAGTTTGGCTCCGTCATTCAAATCATCCGTGACATTATGATTATTTTGGTCGTTTTAGAGGGTATGTTAATCACTCTCTCGCTCACCATATTGATTATTCAAATGGCTCGTCTGTTCAATCTGTTGCGCAGTGAGCTTGCCCCCATTTTGAAAAACTCGCGCGAGGTGGTGACACAAACGAAAGGTACGCTTGATTTTGTAAACCAAAACGTCACCCAACCCATTATCACGGCGAGTAGCTTTATGGCAGGAGCGACGACCTTTATCAAAGAACTGTCCAAGATCAATCAGATTATTAACAAGAAGCAGTAGACGTTCAACGGAATAATTGCACATGAGAAATCATAATCCATCCCCCACAGCAAGGCAGTTCGTACTGCCAACTTTACTGGGAATGTTTGTTGGTAGTATTGTTGCTTTACTCTTTGCGCCCACCGTTGAAGAGCAACAGAACGCCATTGCAGAAGTCAAAGAGCAAATCCAAAACAAATTGCCACCCGACCCTGTGCAAGAGAGCCTTGCGCAAGGTCGACAAGCTGCGAGGCGACGCAAAGAAGAGCTAGGCTAACCCTAAGTCAGCGTAACAGTGACCAATCACTTCAATGAGGTCACTAGCGATGACTGCGCGTGTGCTACCCAGTTTTCTGCTGGCGACGTGTCCACACATTCCATGCAGGTACGCGGCGCATAAGGTTGCGTTTAACGAATCTAACCCTTGTGCCAGTAAACCCAGGATCATTCCCGCTAAAACATCGCCTGAACCTGCTGTAGATAAGGCATCTGTTTTGTAGGGAAGCACGTAGATGGCTCCATCTGGACTGCCAATTACAGTGTGTGCCCCCTTCAACAAGACCACACAATTCCACTCCTGTGCTTTTTGTTGCGTCAGTCCGAAACGGTTTGCTTGTACAGAGGCAATGGTCGTGCCACACAAACGCGCCATCTCCCCTGGATGTGGAGTAAGAATGGTGTGGGGCGGTAGCGCGCTATGCCAATTTTCAATCTGGCTCAATAAGTTGAGAGCATCAGCATCCATGACCCATGCGGTACTTTGTTTTTCCTCTCGAGAGGCATGTGCAACTTCGGTTGGTTTGTGGGGTAGGAAACCTAGCCCACGCTTTTCTGCCTGAGGTTTAAAACTGTGCTGCTCAAGCAGTGATTCTAAAAATGCTTTGGTTTGTGGGTCTTGCCCTAAACCAGGTCCAACCAGTAGAGCATCAACTTGGTGAAGCTCTGGCATGAGAACAGGTTGCGCAGTATGGGCAATGACACCCATGACATTGGGCAAAACAATCCAGGTTGGCTCAAGCAAAATGCCGGCTAAAGCATCGATCACGACATTAGAGGATGCAATTGTCACCAATCCAACCCCCATGCGGTAGGCACTTTTCGCAGATAGTCCCACCGCACCAATATAATTGGTTGAACCACCCACGATCATTACTTTGCCGAAGGATCCTTTGTGCCCTGTTTGTTTACGTGGCGGAAATTGTAAGTCACCACTCGTCAGAAACTGGGGAACGGATTGCACATGCTTGAAAAAGTGAACCGGCAATCCGAGTGGGGCAATTGAAATGAGACCGCTAACAGTTTGTGCATCTTGGGTTAACACCAATCCCTGTTTCATCGCGATCAATACCAACGTTTCGTCACAGTTTAAGGTATGACGATCGACCTCACCAGTATCGGCATGTACTCCTGTAGGCAGATCAATTGCCAAGATGTAGGGTCGTTGTTCAACTTTGATGGGGGAGTTGCCTGTAACTTCTAGGATAGACTGTTTGGAGACCCGCCGCAGCGATTGTTGGGTTGCTTGGAGGATACCTGCAATGTGACCTTCTAGGGGTAAGCGCACGCCAATCCCTAGCAGCGCATCAACCACGACCTGACTGGTAGCAATGAGATTTTGTAACACTCTATACTGCTGGTCATCTCCCGCCATGACCATAAAAACTTCTGCCTTCATGAGGTCGTCGAAAATAGGGTCATCGGCGTTCAACGGTTTAGCGAAGTAAAGGGAAAGTTGCCATGTCGGTTGCAATGCCCTCAACAACAAAGCTGTGAATAATGCATCCCTGCCATTATTGCCACTCCCAACCAAGAAGGTGACTTTGGCTTGAACTCGGTCATGCCCGATAATCTGTATGAGACGCAACGAAACAGCTTCGGCAACACGATCAAAAAGATAGGCCGTTCCATAGCCATTTTCTTGTGCATGTAGTTCGATTGTTTTGATTTGAGCACCTGTCAAAACGGGAATCATCTCGGGAAAAAGCTCCTTTTTTATTCAGCATACTCAAAAAAAAGATTCCAGCAATGAGCTGAAATCTTTTTCAAGCGATCGAATGAACGAAGATGGGTGGTCAAGAACTAGTGACTGCGGTTAGCCACCGTGTGTGCTATCTCAATGAGCTTCGTTCTTGCTAATGAATCCGGCAAATCATCCAGTAGACCAATAGCATCGTCTACAAATTGCTGCGCCATCTTCTGACCCAGCTCAATGGTGCTTGCGTTCATCATCTGGCTTTTGATGGCAACCATTGGATCGGGAGAGTCTATTGCAACTTGAGACAAGCCCTTCCCTTGCTCAACATCCAACCCAGCTGTTTTTCCTAGTTGAACGGTGTCACCGGTCAGGTCTAGCAAATCATCAAAAATCTGAAACGCCATCCCAATTTTATAGCCAAAGTCGCCTAACGTCTGAACAACACTGTCACTTGCCCCCGCCAACATGGCACCCAACTTGGTAGCAGCACCAAACAAGACGGCGGTCTTTAGCCCAATGATGTTGTAATAGGTCTTCATATCGAATTGCTTGTTTTTCACCGCATACGCCTGAAGGGTTTCCCCTTCCACAAGTTTAATGGTTGCGTCGGCAAAAATTGGAGAAACCAATGGATATTGAGCGGTAATCTCATAGACCTTGGTAAAAAGGAAGTCACCGGTTAAAAGCGCAAATGTGCGCCCCCATTTTGCATTCACACTAGGAACACCGCGACGAACGACACCATGATCGTTAATGTCATCATGCACGACGCTGGCAGTATGTACCAATTCTATCCCTGCAGCAACATCCATAGCGGTTTTCAAGTCTGTTCCGCCTAAGGCAAGGTAAGACAGCAACAGCATGCGCGGACGCACGCGCTTGCCACCAGATTTGATGATGTGCCAACTGGCATCTTGTAACAATGTTACTTGGCTTCTCGTCGATTCCAACATAATATTGTCAATGGCTTGAATGAGGTTAGCGTCTTGTTCAATGACACTATTCAGATTGTCGGTGAATAGGTCCTCTACGTGCGTTTCAAGAAGAGTCAATGCTTGCATCATTATGTCCTGTCATGCCAAGTCTTCAGCAATTGATTGTTACATTTAGAACTAACTAAACGTAGTGTATATCAAACTTGCCAATTGGTCAACAAGTTTCGTGTGGGAATTTATCACGGTCTAAAGTTTTGGTGTTGATGTGCAAGGGGACAGTCGTGTACATGGCTTAGAATAGTGGTCAGTAACCTTTTGTGTCACTCGCTTTAGGTTGAATATGGTGTTGTTGAGTGGATTTGGTATGTTCGATGTAACGCTCCGAAATAATTCTAAAAGTAGGGTAATCGGCGATTTGTCATCCTGGTTGTCGGCGTAGCACTCATTGCTGGGTTTCAACGCATTACACACAGATGTGTAGCAGTTGGCAGATCTGTCGCAGGTGCATCCGATCGTGCTGCGCCATAAAGTAAACCATCTCAATTAGGGTGGTTGTGCCAAAGACACTGTGTTGGAAGGCGCGTTCCCATAAACCATCATGTAAGTTCTGTAATAAACTTACTGTAACCATCCGCTCGCGTAAAAGATGATCCAGCATAGCTATTGGACTGGTTTTATATAACGGGTCAACCGCAGGATGAAGCGAAGTGGCGTACTCTGTAATGAAGGTGTCTGAATCTTGTAACATCTTCAGGATGAGTGGACGATAATTGTAAATTTCTTTTTCTATCAAATGCGCAACATTTTGGGCAATCGTCCATTCGTTTGGTATCAATATGCTTTGCCACTCGCCATGGTCTACATCATTCAATAACCCATATAGTGCTGAGATGTTCGCTTCGAGCTGGGCACGCACAGCGTCGGGATACAGGAGTAGTTCGCTCGATGCGCCCGCTGATTTCCCACCGCGAACGTTCCAGGTTGCAATACCCAGTTGGTGGAATAACTGAAGTGCGTTTGAATCCTCATGTACGAATAAAACTTCATCGGGTTCTAATGTTGACCGCGCAAGCAATTCGGCAAAGTAATGCAAGGATGGTTTTAGGTAGTGGCTACTTCTTGCATCGCTGACGTAGATAATCGGGTAACTACACAGGTGCTCGGTGCGAAATACAAGCATGGGATTAACAGCGATTAAAATACCAGAAAGGTCTGCCAATGCGTTTTGTATTTGCTGGTTAGATAAATAGCGATCTAGCTGTTGTTCCAACATCCCCTGATAAACTTCACTGAAGGCTTCCAATGAAGGAGCATTGTTGCCAACGGTGCATTGTACGAGGTTGGCTAAGCGATATTGTATCGTGCTTGTATAGCGCTCTATCCGTTCTAATGGATAGGCTAAATCTAGGTGCTGTTGCACTTTGTGAGGCGAAATAGCCCTTTGGCTATGAGCTTCTAACCACCCTGATAATTCTTGCAAGAGGTGCGCATTCTCATCCTTCATCGTAAGAGACAGGTCAAAAAGAAGTGCCTTAGTGCTCATCAGATTCCGCATCCTGTAATGCTGCATCAAAAAGATTCATCACATCTTTCCGTTGATGATTACAAGGCTCGCAACCGATATAGGGATTGGGCACAATGCACTGGTGTTTGTTGCAACTCGCTACGACTTCTATGTTACGCACAATTCCCAGTAAACGGGAGGAAATTGTCACCTTTAGTTCAAGCGCAGAGCTGGCATTGGCATTTAAAATTTCTGGAACAGGGCACTTGTGGCAATCACTAGGTTGCCAACGCAACGAGTCTGCATTCTGCTTAACGCTTCGACACTCTTGCACGTTTCGCCCGCGGTGAAAATCTGCATAGTAGTATTTACAGAGCTTGCCACTTGGGGTCCGCATTCAACTTTCCTTCCTTTTCGCTACTTCAGCCAATGCGTCGCTTCAAAAACTAATTTATCAAGCGGAGTGTGTTTCAGTTTGCAATCGGGTAGAGAGTCCATAAATTGTGCGCCATATCGCTTGGTCGTCACACGGTTATCCAATATGATGAGCACCCCACGATCATGTTCTCCACGAATGAGTTTATCAAACCCCTGTCTAAATTTAAGGATGGCTTCGGGTAACATAAAATCGAGGAAGCTATCTGTATATTGCTCCGACCGCGAAGCGATCTTTGGATCAGACGGTACCGGAAAGGGTAACTTTGGAATGACCAACACTTGGAAGAAGTCGCCACTTGGAATCTCAATTTCTCCCCAGAAAATTCTAGCACCAAGTAAGACAGTTTGGGGATTTGACTGAAAACCTTGTACAAGTGCGGCAGCACTTGTGCCGTCACTCTGATCCAAAACGTCGATGTTCCCTAACTTCAGACGAGGAGCAATCCCGCGTGAAGTCTGGCGAAGCTGTGCATACCCGGTGAACAACGCCATCGTTTTACCGCCGAGTGCCGTGGCAACCTCAATGATAACTCGCTCAATTGTAGCTTGATATCGGTTGGCGTTTTGAATATCTGGCATATCTTTCGCCGTCAAAATTAATGCGCGGTCATGATAGCTAAATGAGCTACCGACATCCCCAGCTTTGAACTGACTGGCGTTTAATCTTTGCTTCAAAAAATCAAATGAACCCGAAACAGTCAAAGTGCTGCCCGTCAGTATGATGCTAGGATAGTGTTGCCAAATCCGTTGTTCGAGCAGGGTATTGACTTGGAGGGGGGCACTATGCAAGACAATTTCTTTGAAGTGTTCATTCCATGAAAGCCAGCGTATGTCGTTGTTGATTTGCGCCTGCATAAAATTTGCCAGCGTATCATGGCAGTGCCGAAGCGTCTGGAGCGAGCTTTCTAAATTAGTGCGATGTGTCAAGTATTCGCTGATGTTGTGGGGTTGTAGCTGTTGAACGACTTCATCTAATGTTTGAATAGCGTCCAACAACCCTAAGATATACTCACTCAGCATTGCCCATTTTTGGCGAACTGTTTCAAAATGGGAAGTTTGTAGGTCGCGCTCAACGATACGCGCCAAGTTATAGTTGTCTTGTGTGTGCTTGCTGTGTTCCTGCAAAAACCGTTGAAGCACAGCGAATACTTCTTTAAAATGTCCTGTCGTTTCCTTTGCCAGAATCTTCACATCGTTGATGTATTCTAATACGCGCTTTCGCTTTTGCTCGGAAATATCACTCTGTTGGATGGATGCACTCAAAAGCGAAAGTACCCCACGCTTTGCATCCACCAGATCAACGACTACAGCATTGAGTAGTTTTTCGTCTAGGTGCTGAGTGAGCGCGTCGGTAAGGGTATCTTCTAAGCGATTGACTTCATCAATAACAAGATTGTGGGTGCCCTGTGAAAGAATTCCAGCATCTCGCGCATCTTGTAGGGAAGCCAAAACAGCATGATTGGTTAGGATGAGATGTGCGCGTTCGGCTTCCTGAAATGCACAATACAATGGACAGTCAACACCGGTCATTGCCGCGCATTCGTTTTTAAGACACCCCGCTGATGCCGCACTGCTAATTTGTCGCCATGCTTCATATTCACCAGGTCCGCGCAGACTGATTTGTGAGCGTAGCTGAACAGGCTCTTCTAACTGTTGAACCAAGATTTTAGCAAGAATACGAAGTTCTTCAATGGAGGTAGGTCCGCGTTGCTTTAATAACGCAAACTTTTGAAGGCATAAGTAGTGGACACGTTCCAGTAAAACCGTTGATTTGAGGGCATTGTCTTTCATCAGCGCGTGGAGGACAGGGATGTCCTGCTCCAACAGTCGCGTCAGGGATTCTGGCCCAGCTACGGAAATAATCGTTCGCTCATGGTTTCTAATGGAGGATAACGCACTAGGGATAAGATAGGCCAGTGTCCTGCCGATTCCTGCTTCGATCATCATCTTGCCGTTGTTATTGAGCGCATCGGTCACAATTTCCACCATAGCTCGTTGTGCATCATTGGGGTGAAATCCATCGAGGAGTGTGGCAAGTTTAGCATCACGATCAAAATAAGCACTCGCTTCAGAAGTGGAAATAGCTTCACGGATGCGCGCATCACTTGCCAAAATTTCTGGATACGTGCTTGCGCTCTCGCTTTGGGTAGCGTTGGGTGGGATCGAAGCGGGGAGTGCCTGGGTATCTACCAATGCCTGAAAAAAAGGTAAACCATACCAGTTTAGTCCACTTGCTGCCTGAATAATTTCCGTGACAACGGGTAAGGGTAAGGTCTTCCCTCGTTCCCAGAGATACCAAAATAGTACACTCGCTGCCCGAGCATCATCTAAAGCGCGGTGGGCATCCTCTAACGGGTTTCCTACGATTTGGGTAGTTAGGTGATGCAAGTTATAACGAGTGGCTTTGGGCAAGAGCATAGAAGCAATTTCATAGGTATCCAAAGCACCATGGTTTTTGAATAAACCTAAGGTATTCAAGAAGGACAAATCGAAGCCAATATTGTGCCCAATGATTGGGCGATCCCCTACAAATTCTTGCAACGCTTGAATGACCTCAGAGATGTAAGGTGCTTTGACGACATCCTCTTGTGTAATACCAGTTAGTAGTGAGACCACTTCTGGAATGGGTATTCCGGGGTTAATTAGTTGTTGAAACTCTCGAATAGTTTTTCCGCTCTTGGTTATGACGGCACCGATCTCGATTATCTTATCCTGTAATGGATCAAAGCCTGTTGTTTCGAGATCAATGGCAACCAATTCACCATTCATAAGTCACTCCTATTCTCAAGTTGTTCACGGTTGCGAAGTATAGCAAGAAACCCCCTGAAATCGTCAGGGGGTTCATTCGCTGGTTGGAATGTTAGTTTGTTGAAACTGTGGGTGTTGCTTCTGGGGTTTCTGAAGTGGGTTCGGGGGTCGGCTCGGTTACGACAGTCATCATCTCGTCAAAGATGGGTTGCAACATCTCGCGGCTATCTTTCATACCTGCGGTATCAGTCTGCACGAAACTTTGACGGCTTAAAGCGGTCGCCCGTTCATCCGCAAAGAAGAGCCACAAGTACGCACGCAGTGCCTCCTCGCGTAAGGCATTGCGATTAATGAACAGGTGCGTCTTGCGGTGCAAGGGATAGGTTCCATTTTGAATAGTTTCGAGCGAAGGAAGCACACAATCATCACCGTTTTTGACAGCGACCAACTGGATATTGGTTTGTTGATTCTCAACAATATCCTGATATTGTTCCCAGCTAACCAGGGCGATCGCTCCTTCAACATTAGCCACGGCAGCAGCACGATATAAAGAATCTTTACCGGTCTCTAAATCGGCACGAAGCGGAGTGTTGCCTGCCCCCAGCGTGAGCATCAACAGGGTAGAATGGATACTTCCGTAATTGTCTGTAAACAGGGTGATCGGTTTCTCCTGAAAGTCGGTAGAAACTTGATTCCACGCTTCTATGGGTTCTGTTTGTGCTCCCCATGCCAGCTGGAGTTGTTCAGTCGTCAAGCACTGCAAGGCCTCATCCTGTGCATTTCCTACCAAGACAACAGCCTGAATTCCGATCTCAATGTCCAACAACTCAACATCAACAGCCTCACAGTTCTGTTGAAGCGTTTCACTAATTCCATTGCTGGTTACAGCCACCTGAATTTCCCCACTGCAGAGTTGCTCCTCTGCAACTCCCAGTCCATTGAAGGCTGTATTGATAACTAATGATGGGTAAGTTTGTGAAAGGTTGGTATTGAGGGTATTGATAACGGAGGCGAGATTAGCAGAACCACCTATACTAACCGTACCTGCCACAGTGGGAGAAACTTGGTAGGCACTCACTTCATCAGAGAAAATACGTCCATCGGCTTCGCCATTGACAATGCTAGTGACTAACTCAATATCCTGTGCTGTGGCTTTTAACACATCGGATTCAAGCACGGCTTGGTCATCGTCTGCGAAGGAAGTCAACAACGCCTCAAGAATAGAAGTGGCAACTTCAGTTTGTGCGGTGTAGGCATAGAGCGGTATTGCAAGGGGATAGGTATTCTCAAACAATGTCTCGCCCGTTGCCCCAACACAATTTGAACCGCTGGTTGCTAAAATTCCCAATACCTTTACGGCATCCAGTCCTTGTGTGCTCAAGGGAATAAAACCTAACGCATTGACATCGTTAGCGACGATGCCCACCACATCCTCGGTAGCTTGAACGTCTGTACGTAGCCCCAAGCCACCTACCACATCATCCAGTAGTTGATAGGTGATTGTGCGTGCTGCGGGTAGATACAGTGAAATGGGTTGTTCTTCCTCTGAACTTGTGTCATCGGTTTCGCTGAAGTTATTCCAAAGTGGGGGAGTACCTGTTTGACTTGGTGCCAATAACGAATCTAATTCAATCTCAGAAAGACAATCAACTTTGTCATTTTCTTGATGAATTATTGGCAACACACCCACATAACCAATTCGTGATTCAGCAAAGTTGATGGACTGTTCTTTGCACTGCGCTTCCTCTTCAATGGAGATTGGGCGATTTGTCACCACCATATCTAACTGACCCGCACAAAAACTTGCAATGCCAGCATTCGTACCTTCTGCGGTTACTTCTAGCGTCAATTCACCCACATTCTGTGTGACAAAATTCGTCCCGACAACATTCCCACCAATTCGCGGTGTTAACCTATCCTGACCCAATACATTACCTGAAAAAACCAACAACATGGAAATAAAACACAAGATGGGTGTGATTTGTCGGCGCATTATCTACTCCTAATCAATGAGAACTTGACAAATTATCGCAAGATTGTACCGTTTGAAAGATAATTGTCTAGTTATTTATTGTACTCGAGGGTGAAGATGAGTGATACAGAAACTTTATTCGATGCAATAGGTGGCGAAAAAACCATCACAGCACTCGTTGACTATTTCTATAACAAGGTGGAGAACGATCCCGTCTTGATGAAAGTCTTCCCCGCTGATCTTCAAGCGGGAAAAGTTTACCAACGCTTATTCCTCATGCAGGTATTCGGTGGACCCAACGACTATAGTCGGTTACGTGGGCATCCTCGCTTACGAATGCGCCACATGCCATTTCCAATTGACCAGCAAGCGCGAGATTTATGGGTGGCATACATGCTCGAAGCGATTGACGTGGTCGGAATTTCAGAACCCCACCGCACCCAAATGCGTGAGTATATGGAAAATGGAGCCACCTTTATGATTAACCAACCATCCCAAGAACGCCCTTGATTGCTTAGAAATACGTGCTGTCTAACCTGGTTGCTGCGTCCCATTCGGAGACGTTCTATTTAATTATTCGTCGCGTCTGGGCAGGTAAAAATAAATCATCGGCGAAGCGGATGGGATGCCAAGTAAACTCGGACGGGATGATTCACGATGTGTTAGGATTTATCTAACGCATTCAGTTGGTACTGCTCAAATGCTTCTGCTGTCCATGCCATGTTAGGCTTGAAGAAGTGTTCATAGATTGCGTTGGCATATTCCCGTATCTCAAGTTGTGCGTCGGGTGCCATGCGCAAACGCAAGAAGTTCATCAGGTTGTGTGCATCTACCTTCGCTACCCATGTGTAGTACACGTTAAATGCTGGCAAAAAGAAGCGTGCCATTTCTCGCGCTACACCTGCTCTAAGCGCGTTGTCATACAAGGCGTAGCTTTTCTCGTAGTGTTCTTCTAACAGCGCGGTAAGCGCGTTGCTGGTTGATTCTGGTAGGTTTTCCCCACTTGCCTGTTTGTTGCTGATGTGTTGCGTCCGCCATTCAGTTGGGATGTAAAACTCTCCCTCGTCGAACTCGATGTATCTTCCACTGCTGGAGTTGAATGACCACGTTCGATGCCGAACCCATTGCCAATATGTGATGAGCGGAGCGTAGATGCGAAACTTGAACTCGACCATCTCGAATGGGGTGGTGTGGCGATGCTTCATCAAGTAGAACAGTAGTTTCTTGTCCGCTTCTTCGCCTTTGGATTCTCCCAAGAAACTGGTGCGTGCGGCGTTTACGA
>CAIRDJ010000149.1 GCA_903877335.1 uncultured Chloroflexota bacterium
CGACCGAAGCCAACTTCACACTGAAGGGGACAGCGTTCACGGTGCGCGTGCAAGGGCAACCCGCACTCAAGCTGGGGGATAGGGTGTTGACTGGAAATGTGCAACCGCAATCGGATGATTGGCAACTCATCAGCGTGAGGTTGGGGGGACAAGCGCAAGCGTATGAGATTACGCTCAGTGGGAATCAACCCTTTGTGTTGGATGCGGTTACGGTGTTTGACCACACGCTCCGCAACGTGTCGATCGTGGCGGGTGCGGTCATGCTGGCATTCCTCGCGCTGGTGGGGTGGTGGTTACACCCCCCACACCGTTAACAAGGTCAAGCCGATGATGTGCAAGCCTATGTCTGTGCTGGCGTGCATCAACATAGCTGGCACAAGACCGCGCTTCCAATACACATAGCCAAAGATTACCCCACCCAACCCGTTCAAAATCAAGGTGCGCGTGATGAGGGCAGGGGTGAGCGTATCGGTTAGCAACGTCAGCGCGGGCAAGTGTCCCACGCCGAATAGCACAGACATGGTGATAATTGCCACCCACACCGCCCCATCTGCCACCTTGCCGTTATGCTTCCAAAACCAACTCAATATCCACGCAATGAGCGAAACCCCAAATAGACGCATCATCACCTCTTCCACGATGCCCCCATAGAGCGGAGTGAGGGCGCGTTGCCACAACGGAGGCGGGACATATTCTTGCAATTCTGGGGTAAACGGCGCGAACACAAATGTGTCCAAAAAGGTTATCACCAAGCCCAGCGCAATCCCTCCTCCAACCAAAGCAAGCACCTCTTGGGTGGAATCG
This sequence comes from uncultured Chloroflexota bacterium, assembly GCA_903877335.1. GTDB lineage: Bacteria > Chloroflexota > Anaerolineae > Aggregatilineales > Phototrophicaceae > CAIRDJ01. The sequence goes on from CAIRDJ010000149.1 coordinate 805, forward strand.
AACAAGGGGGCGGTCTTCAAGAGCCACCGTTTTAGACGCGGTACGCCCATCCCAACGCGCTCGCCGATGAACAAGCCTAATGCCAGCACCACGCCCAGTTGTATTGCCCCACCCATGACCGAAACAGTCAACAGTGCGGGTAAGGAAAGCCCACTCTCCACCACTGCTCGCTGAATAATTTCCCCAGATAAAGTCAATTGATAGGGCAAAATTGCCACTAACCCAAGCACAATTCCAACCCACAATATGGCATCGATGCGCAACCACAACGAACGCTTCATCACAACCCTCTCACCCATCCATTCAATCCATCAATAGCTTAAAGAAGCCTGCAGACCGAAACCCCTCACCGCACCGACAGCGAGAAGCCCCTTGTTCGTCAGTGGTAAGGTGACGCGGATGCTCAGTCTAACAGGCGTTCGGCGTGTTGTTGCAGCGCGTTGATGTCCACGCGCGAAGTCATGTCTAGGCTCATCGGCGTGACCGAAACCACCTTATCGACGAAGACCGCATACACATCCGAATCAGGTTCGGCTTGGGTGGGATCAAGCGTCATGGTGTAGCCAAACGATTGGGGTGCATACGAGGTTTGACGGTCGGGCACGGTGGGATAGTACACCCGCTTCTTAGACAGGCGCGTGATGCGCCATGGGGTGGCGAGGGTGGCGTTCGTGGGCAAGTCAATCTTTAAGAAATCAACATCAAATGGCAGTTCATTCTGTAAAAACCAGTCCGCAAAAATCTTGGTGAAATAGGCTCCTGCGTTGAAATCCACCTCGCGCGAGTAGCTGTGATGCAAGTTGTGGTCGGTCTGTTGCGAAACAGCAATCGCCTTAATCCCAAAGCAAGCGGCTTCTAATGCCGCGCCCACCGTGCCAGAAATGGTGACACCATTCCCACAATTTTCACCATAGTTGATCCCACTCACCACCAGATCAGGCATCCGCGTGGCGACTTCCATCACCCCGTGTTGAACGGATTGCGCCGGCGTGCCGTCCACTGAGAACGCAGGCAAGCCCTTCCCCTCCGTTGGGACAACCGCCCCTGTACTGCTTCCGGTCAGGCTTCGCCCCGTACCCGATTGCTGACGCATGGGCGCACAAATCAATATCTCGGCGGTGGGTTCAAACGCGCGAGCAACACTCCATAACCCTGGTGAAGCAATCCCATCATCATTGGTGAACAGCACTAGCGGACGTTGGTTATTCATGGACAGACCCTTCATAAATTCAAAAACTAGTTTACCAGCAGGAGAATAACTATACCCCACATACACGGTTTGTCGCAATGTAAGGTGCAAGCATCTACACGACAAGATAGCAGATGTGATAGGATAATCGACGTTATTGATTGCAATTACACAAGGATATGAAGAATTATGAAAGCCGCTGTTTTACATGAGTATGGCAAGCCCATGTTGGTTGAAGATGTTGTTTTAGATGCTCCTCAAGCAGGCGAAGTCCGCGTGAAGGTTGCTGCTTGTGCCATTTGCCACAGTGACGTGTTGGCAATTCAAGGGGCATGGGGCTATAGCTTGCCCGCTGTGTTCGGTCACGAAGCATCCGGCACGGTTGTTGAGGTGGGCGAAGGGGTGACGCGCGTCCAAGTTGGCGATCGCGTGGTGGTTTCGCTCTTGCGCTCTTGCGGGCAATGTTACCAATGTTCGCGCGGGTTGCCCAACCTGTGCGAAGGCAAGTTCGCGCTCCAGTCAGAAACGCGCTTGCACACCCTCGACAGTGCGCCCATCCTACAAGGGATTGCGACAGCAGCTTTTGCTGAAGAAACGGTGGTTCATCAAAGCCAAGTGGTCAAAATGCCTGCTGACTTCCCCTTTGAACAAGCAAGCCTGCTGGCGTGTGGGGTGATTACCGGCTTGGGCGCGGTGGTCAACAAGGCGAAGGTTTCCGCGGGTAGCACCGTTGCTGTCATTGGTGCTGGTGGCGTGGGCATCAACAGCGTGCAAGGCGCACGGCTTTCGGGCGCATCCCGCATCATTGTGGTGGATGTGCGCGACGACAAACTAGAAGCTGCTAAACGCTTTGGCGCAACGCACACGGTGAACGGGCGCAACGAAAACGCCGTAGAAGCGGTCAAGGCGTTGACGGATGGCTTTGGCGTGGACTACGCCTTCATTTCGGTGGGCAACTCGAAGGTCATCAATCAAGGGGCAGAGATGGTGCGCATGGGCGGAACAGCGGTGATCGTTGGCTTGCCTTCCACTGCTGACCGCATGGTGGAGTTTGACTCCTTCCACTTGGGGATGGATCGCGCGGTGATGGGCACCAAGATGGGCACAACCAAACTGCAAACCGACATACCACGCTTGATCGACCTGTACAATCACGGGCAATTGATGCTGGATGAACTCATCTCCGCCCGGTTTACGCTTGACCAAATCAACGAAGCGGTAGAATCCTCCGCGCGTGGTGAAGCCATTCGTAATGTAATCGTGTTTGAATAGGGCGCATCATGAAGATTCAATCGCTTAAAACCTTTGTTGTGGGCAACCCTCCCCCAAGCTATGGGGGACCTTATTTCGTGTTCATCAAGATCATCACCGATACAGGCGTTGAAGGCTTGGGAGAATGCTACGGCTTTCCGTTTGGACCGCATGCCATTGTCCCGATGATTGAAGATGTGTTTGAGCGTCACGTGCTGGGGGCAGACCCCCACCAGATCGAACGCTTGTCGCGCGTGATCTACGCCAGCGGATACACCCATCACCCTGACCTAACCATCATGGCAATTTTGAGTGGGTTTGAAATGGCGTGCTGGGACATCATCGGCAAGGAAGCCAATCAACCGATTTACGCGCTGTTGGGTGGGCGCGTGCATGAAACGCTCCGTTCGTATACCTACATCTACGCCCGCCCCGATGATGCGGTGGACGTCTATATGGACGCGGATTTGTCCGCCGAGCGTGCCGCCGAATATGTGGCGATGGGTTTCACCGGCGTGAAGTTTGACCCCGTAGGAGGGCGTGGGGCGTTTGATCCGCGCCAGCTCTCGTTAGAGTCGCTAGACCGTTCGGCAGAGTTTGTGCGCAAAATGCGCGAGGCAGTGGGCACAAAAGCGGATTTGCTGTTTGGAACGCACGGGCAGATGACCACTTCCAGCGCGATTCGCCTTGCCAAGCGCATTGAGTTTGCTGATCCGTTGTGGATGGAAGAACCCGTCCCACCGGAAAACGCGCTTGAAATGGCACGGGTTGCCCAACACACTAGCATTCCGATTGCCACTGGAGAGCGTCTTAGCACCAAGCACGAATTCTTGCGCTTGCTTCAAAACCAATCCGCCCAGATTTTGCAGATGAACCTGGCGCGTGTGGGGGGCATCTTAGAGGCGAAGAAGATCGCCAGCATGGCAGAGGCGTTCTATGCGCAAATCGCGCCCCATCTTTATAACGGGGTGGTAGCAGGCGCGGCGAACATCCAACTGGCGACGTGTAGCACCAACTTTTTGATCTTGGAAGGCATCGAACGTTGGGATGGTTTCCATGCTCAACTGCTCAAGAAGCCAATTGTGTGGCAGGAGGGCTATGTCATTCCGCCAACCGAGCCGGGCTTGGGGATTGAACTCAATGAGGAGGTGGCGCTTGCCCACGCCTATAACGGCAGTCCGCACCGTCGCCACTTAGAACAAACCGAAGAACACATCACGCAGTGATGCGCCCCCCGTTCCCCCATTGCACGGGAGAACAAGTGAGAAGCGGTTACAATGTGGTGAATTCCCCCTCCGACACGAGCTACGCGCCGTGACGGAGGGGGCTAGGGGATTTAACTCAAGGTGGGTTGTGCGGTCAACTGATAACAACGCACATGTTTTTCAACGTTGCACAAGTCCAACAAAAATTGCTTGGGGTCGCTCACATTTGGCAGGGGTAACTGTCGCAACGGGGTCATGAAGCTGGTCATCAAGCCCCCCTCGCTCACGACATCATTGAAGTGTTTGACGAAGCCGTTAAACTGTTGGATGATGCCGTTCAAGTAGTGGTCGTTTTCGGTCACTTTCCACAGTTCCGCTGCCGAAAGCACGCTCTCTAGCCAATGCACCAGATCACCTGTCTTGTATTTGTATTCGGGTTCATTCCCCATTTCCCCGCGCGATTGCACTTCTGCCAACAAATTGCTGAAACTGTCCAACGCCTCTTGAATCGGAACGTTGATGGGCAATTTCAATTGGTTGAAGTAATCGGGGAGGTTGAAGAAGTTAGGTTGGCGCAACGTGCGCGAGTTTGCCTCCATTTCGCCATGAAGCCCGTTGTTGAACAGGTCTTGACGTAGCCCTTCGATGCGTTCGTCAGCGTTGATGGTCTCTTCAGAATGGAGGTAGCGTTCGGCATGTTTGGAAGTCATGAGCGTATTCACGGTGTAGTGACCATCAAACACGGGGAGGATGAACGAATCAATGGCATCGCGCCCGATGGGGGATTCTGCCAAGAAGCCTTTGCTCCCCATCACCAACCACGTCTGGGAGAGCATCTCGTTCACGCGGAGCAACAACCATGACTTGAGCATCGTCCCATGAAATTGCAGGAAGTCGCCCACATTCAAGGAGTTGGCGCGGTAGTAGGTGAACTCGAGGAGTGCCTTCTGTAGCGAAAGGTTATACAACTGGCGGAAGACGTTGCTAAACTGGATGGGGTTCACGCCGAAGATATTCTTCTGCGCCAACCAGTTGATCGCCTCTGGGACGGAACGGCGCAACATGCGCATGCCCATCCAGGAACATTGATACTTGCTGGGGAGTGCCATGCGTTGCACGATTTGCAACCCGTGACCAGCTTTGCCCAGTAACCGCCCTTCGCCTTCCACCTCAAACTTGGTGAGTACCATCCCCTTAAGGACGTGCGTCTCAAGGCGTTCCCAGTTGCGCGTGCTGCTGCGGGGGACCAGGAACAACGACAGCGAGCGAGGTCCGTCTTGGACGGGGGCAATCTTGGCTAAGACGCAATGATAGTCCGCGTGGTAGCTGTTGTTAATCATCCACTTGCCCCCGCTCAAGTGGTAAGTCTTGTCGTCTGGATCATCGTTCACTTTGGTGGCGGTCGTCCGAATGCTCAACAGGTCAGAGCCAGTTTGTTCCTCCGTCCATCCCAATGTGAAAAGGTTGCCCTTCAACTCTTCAGCTAGTTCATACTCTCCTGCGGCGGGAATCATCATGTAGGCAAGCATGCTTGCGCCGCCGGCAATCATCAAGTTGGGATCATCGTCAAAGTGTTCAGAGAGCGTTTCAACGGTGCGAAGCAAGTTAAAGTTGGGGGTGATTGCATCATAAACAGAACGCATCCGCCGACGCAATTCATCAAAGTTGACAATTCGCCCGAAAACGGAATCTTGGATGTACATAAACTGTTTTACTACCCTCTCGATAGAACAGCGTGGAAGGCTGTTTGCGAACTTACAATAAGGCTGTCTAACTGACATTTAATTAATTAAACCCAGTAGACTAAGTTTGGTTACGCACCCTGTTGTGATTTTTTACACAATCGGATGATTGACACCCCCAACACGTGACAAATCACCCGCATCATTGCCCCAGCAGATGCAACCCTAGCGGGATCAAGATGCCCACCGACGCCCCTGCCAAGATTTGTAGGGGGGTGTGGCGGTGCAGGTTGAGCCGTGCCAACGAAACCAACGGGATGAGCGGGACAAGCGCGAGGGCATAACGCATGCCAAAGAAGAGCAGGATGATGGTTGTCGCGCTGGTGATTGCCATCGCATGCAGGCTAATTTGCCAATACAGCGTGACGACAGACATGAGTGTGATGCCGATCGAGGTATAGAAGGTGAACGAGACCAAGGCGGGGGAAGCCCCCAACAGGCGCACACATTGCCACCCGATGAACGACATGATGATCGTCAACAAGAGGGGGATGCGCCGTTGCTTGCGAACCTTCATGTGAATGTCCGTGATGTGCCCACGCCGAACCATCCACACGATGAACAGCACCGGCACCCAACTGGATAAGAAACTATACAACGTAGCAGAAGCAAGCGCGTTTGCTATGCTCACCGTCCCCAATAACCCCAACGGGAAGGCTATCAACGTCCAGACCATGGGCGGACTCAGGACATCAGAAACGAGCCTTGCCCACGACAAGCGATATTTTTCTGAGTGGGTGGTATCAATTTCAGACATGGCAACTTCAGCTTAGGGTAAGTTGACGACGTGTTACCATGATACCACATAACCTAATTGCAGGGTGAGGTTCAATCTGTGCCGAGTGCGTCCCCGAAGGGGCGAAAGTGAAAGCGCACGGTGTGCGTACCATCCGAAACAACCACCCCACGAAACAAGATATTGACCTCGATGATCTCGGTCGGTTGCCCATCCACCTCTGCCACCCAACCGTCATACTGCGCGTCAGAAAGCACGACCAACCCCGCCCCATCTGTCTCCAGTATCACCTCAGTGGGATGGTAGCGTGTCACGCGGACGTGACCACCTGCCCCTAGCGTGGGCAAGTCACGGTCGCGCACGATCACGCTGGCGCGTGGGTCATACGTGGGGGGCAAAGCCCGTAGCCACGCTTGCGCTTCGGCAATGCTCGCCACGCGCTCTACTTCGGTGGCGAAGTATGCCCGCGGGAGTGGGTTCACCCGTTGGTAGAGCTTCAATTCGCTGGACAGTACCCATCGCCACCCTTCGGCGGTCAACTGGACGAACAAGTCGTTCGATTGGTTGGCAACCGACACCGCAAAGATGCGCTCTGGGGTGGTGTCCAGTTCTACCGCGTCGATGCGTTGGGAATGGGGGAGCGTGGCGCCCAACAGCACGAAGCCTTCGGGGTTCTCATAGGGCATTTGCGCCAGCGGATACCGGTCCCCGTTCACGCTCACGTGGGCGGGCAACGCGCATGACGCGGTAACACACTTCGCCAACACGCGCACGCTGTCCGCATGAAAGACGCGCTCGGTTGCCCAGCGTCCGCCTGCTTGAGGCAAGGCAGTATCGTAGGCAATCCCCTCGTGCCACACATCAAAGACCTTATCCACCAACAGATAGCCCACGTTCATGCGGTCAAGGTGGGTGAGGTTGGGCACGCACGCCCCGCGACAACTCGGTTGTGCCAACGCCTCGCGCAAGCGTCCGTCCGCCGACACGGTAGTCCCTTCGGGATAGATAGCTTCCATCCATTGGTTATAGCGGTTGGTGGGGAGCAAGCCACCGCCAAAACCATCCACCGTCGGGATGTTCCAGACGAGGGGCAGGTTGGGGGAAAGGCTCTCTTTGAGTTTGGTGGCGGTGAAGCTGTAATGAATTTGAACGGGGGACAAGCCCAAAGCGTGATAGCGCGCTTCTAGCCAAGCGCGGTTGCCCGGGTCATAGTATAGCCCGCTGATGCTCATCAAGCGCGAGGGGGGGAAGCCCTCTGCCGTTAACCCATTCGCGTCGGTCTGGGTGTATTGTTGCAGTTGCAAGGCGGTGAGGGAGGGTTTTGTCCACACATCAGGCGGAAGCACATCATTATAGGGCATTGTCCACGAAGCACCCCACAGCTCA
>CAIRDJ010000150.1 GCA_903877335.1 uncultured Chloroflexota bacterium
CCCAATCTCAAGGAATTTGAGAGAGGCTACGCGCGCTTTTTGGGCATGGTGGAACAAATCCCCCTCATCACGCGGCGACAGGTGGTGCATGTGATCGGTTCGCCGTTGGGCGCGTCCCCCTATTACCGCATCATCGAGCTGTACTTCACCGACGAAGAGACCATGCAAACCGCGTTAAATTCAGAGGCGGGGCAAATTGTTGGGTCTGCTTTGCATCAAGCATTTTTGCCCCGTAACTTCCGCTTTGAAACCGCCTTTACAGAAGTGTACGAGGAGGCAGGCGGAGTCACTCCCCCTGCTCATTAAGTGACCAGCTCAACCGTTTTATTGAAATACAGGGCATCATCCGAAGGACGATATTTGTGACCGTACAGCTACTGAAGCAGCGCATCCTCACTGAGGGCGTTTATCTGGGCAATGGAATCCTCAAAGTGGATAGCCTGATTAATCACCAAGTCCAACCGGACTTGATGGGCATCATCGGTAAGGAATTTGGTAAAGCGTTTGGGCAATACAAGATTGATCGCATCCTCACCGCAGAAATATCCGGCATCATGCCCGCCATCATGGCGGGGCTAGAGCTGAATGTGCCCGTGGTCTATGCCCGCAAGAAACGCCCCATCACCATGTCCGGGCACATTTACCTGGAGACTGCCGCCAGTCACACCAAAGGCGGAGAGGTTCATCTGATGGTATCGGGGGAGTTCTTACATTCGGGGGAGAGCATTTTAATTATAGACGACTTCTTGGCAAGCGGTGAAACCCTCCTGGCGATGGCACGCATTGTCAAAAGTGCAGGTGCCCATTTAATCGGCGTGGGGTGCATCATCGAGAAACGCTTTGAGCACGGGCGCAAACGCCTGGAAGAAGCGGGTTATGCCGACATTCCGATTGTTTCGCTGGCAACGATTGCCCACATGAGCGAGAGAGGCATCGTGTTGGCGGATGATTGACCCATGCTAGGCGACAACTTGCGCAGTGGGGGCGTGGTCATTTTAGATTATGGCTCTCAATATACTCAACTGATTGCACGGCGCGTCCGTGAGTTACAAGTCTATGCCGAAGTTTTCCCCTTTGATGCCGAATCGGACAAAGTTTTGGCAAACCGACCGAGCGCGTTCATCCTGTCCGGCGGTCCCGCCAGCGTGTATGAACCTGACGCGCCCACCCTCCCCGATTACGTGTTAGATCATCCCACACTTGGCATTTGTTACGGCATGCAACTGCTCACCCATCACTTGGGGGGGCGGGTTGCACCCTCTAGCAAGCGTGAGTATGGCTCTGCCACCGTGCATCATGACGGGGCGCACCCCTTGTTGAAGGGGTTGCCGTCTGAGTTTGAGGTGTGGATGTCACACGGGGATCGCCTCGAAACCTTAGCCGATGGGTTTCAGGCGTTGGCAACTTCTGACAATGCCCCCTATGTAGCAATTGCTCACCGTGAAAAGTCATGGTATGCCGTCCAGTTCCATCCCGAAGTGAGCCACACCCCACTGGGCACACAAGTGCTTGCCAACTTTTTATTTGAGCTTGTTGGATGTCGTCCCAAGTGGTCAACCGGTGCGTTCATTGAGGATGCCATCCGCGCCATTCAAGCCCAAGTAGGGGAGGATGGGCGCGTGTTGCTGGGGTTGAGCGGTGGCGTGGATTCAGCAGTGGCAGGCACGCTCATTCAGCAGGCGATCGGCAACCGCTTGACGGCGGTTTTCGTGGATAATGGCTTGCTCCGCTTGAACGAAGCGCATGAGGTGATCCGCGTTTTTCGAGCGGAACACGGCATGAACTTGGTGGCGATCAACGGGGCAGAAACCTTCTTGAGCGCGTTAACGGGCATCACCGAGCCAGAGCAAAAGCGCAAGATCATCGGCAAAACGTTCATTGATCTGTTCGCCGAGCAAGCGCGCCAACTGTCGGGCACGGTGCGCTTTTTGGCACAGGGCACAATCTACCCCGACGTGATCGAAAGCGCGGCACACAGCAAAACCGCACACATCATCAAGAGCCACCATAATGTGGGGGGCTTGCCCGCCGATTTGCCCTTTCAACTGGTTGAACCCCTGCGTGACCTGTTCAAGGATGAGGTGCGCTGTGTGGGAGAATCGCTCGGCTTGCCATCGAGTTTGGTCTGGCGACAACCCTTCCCCGGCCCCGGCTTGGCCATTCGTTGCTTGGGGGAAATCACGTGGGAACGCTTGGAAAAACTTCGCCACGCCGACCACATCTTCACCACCACTTTAGCCGAGGCGGGCTACTTGCGGCGCACTGATGGGCACGGTAGCGATCAAGCCTTTGCGGTGTTGTTACCTGTGAAGGCGGTGGGGGTAATGGGCGACCAGCGCACCTATCAAGAGGTGATTGCCTTGCGTGCGGTTGCCACCGATGATTTCATGACCGCTGACTGGGCACGCCTGCCGATGGAGTTGCTGGCAAAGGCAAGTCGTCGCATCGTCAACGAAGTGGCGGGGGTGAATCGCGTGGTGTATGACATCACCAGCAAACCACCCGGCACCATCGAATGGGAATGAGTTGAATGGAAACGAGGGGCGCATCGGATCGTGACAGGCAGGTTCATCTGTTGGGCGTTAGGGCGTGTGATGACACCCCCCTATCCACGAGGAATAGAATGAAATTAGTACAATAAGGTTAGCAGGGATCTTTCATGAATGTTTTGGTGATCGGTGGCACGCGCCACATCGGATATTTCTTGGTGCATCGCCTGCTGGAGAGCGGGCATCATGTGACCGTCTTAAATCGGGGCATCACTGCGGACGAACTCCCACCACAGGTGGAACGGTTACGCGCTGACCGCGAGGTGGCAGAGCAGATGACCTACGCGCTTGCCAAACGCGAATTTGATGCGGTGGTTGATTTGGTGCTGTACGAAGGACACGAGGCAGAACACATCGTCAACTTGCTTCAAAATCACACCGCGCATTATCTGTTCATCAGCACAGGACAAGTCTACTTGGTGCGGGGCAGCAGTCTGGCGCGTCCGTTCAAAGAGGGAGACTACAACGGGGAAGTCATGCCCGCCCCACCGCTTCACTCCGCTGATTATTCGGAATGGGTGTATGGCTACGAGAAACGCCAAGCGGAAGACGTGCTGGCGCAAGCGTGGCAAACCCAACAATTCCCTTATACGTCGCTACGCTTGCCGATGGTCAATGGCGAACGTGACCACTTCCATCGCTTGTACAGCTACATTCTGCGCTTGCAAGATGGCGAACCGATCTTGATTCCCGACCAACCGAATTATCGCCTCAATCATATTTACGTGGCGGATGTTGTGCGCGTGTTAGTTCAGTTGATTGAAAGTGGCGCAGGCAAGGGGCAAGTCTTCAACATTGCTCAAGATGAAGCGGTTCCGCTGGAGACCTTTTTAGCGATCCTCGCCGATTATCTCGGGGTGGTCTTGCGCTTACAAACGGTTGACCGCGCCACCCTAGAGAAGCATAGTTTCCTGCCCCACTGTTCCCCCTTCAGCGAGCGGTGGATGTCTGAACTGGACAATCAACGGAGCAAGGACGTGCTAGGCGTGCACTATACCCCACTCGCCACCTACTTGGAGAACTTGGTGCGCCATTACACCGCCCATCCTGTTGTGCCCACGCCGATGAATTACAGTCGCCGTGCCACAGAAATTGCTTTTGCACATTCGTTGCAAGCGGGATGAAACCCTTGCTATACTGTTCGGATAGTTTGCATGAGGTCAGGGGTGAACAAGTGCGTCCATTGAAAACATTGCGCCGAATTTGGAACGATTTACGACAGTTCAAAAATGTTGAAGCCTATGTCGTGTTGCTGTTGGTCATCGTGTGGGTGGTGGTTTCCATCGTCGGGATCGAAACGCTCTTTCCTGATGGGGCACAACGCATCACCATTGTTTTGAACCTGATCTTGACCGCGCTGGGGATATTGATCTTCCGCATCACCCATAGCGAGCAAGGCAACGCCTCCCAATTAGATGATTACCTGAATGACCGTTCCACCTTTGAACCGTTTCATACCGCGCTCAAGGGGAAACGCCAACTCTGGATTTATGGCGCGTCTGCAACCAACATCATCAACGATCATTCACGCGCCATTCATGATGAGATTTTGAACCGCAAAGATGGGGAGATTCGCATCATCATCCAAAACCCACACGCCTCCGACGGCATGCGCATCTTAAAGCAACAGGTGGATGAGAATGTTTCGTATCAGATTCAAGAGCTTGAAGCGGAGATCGCCCGTTCATTGCGCACTTTCACACTCATTCAAGGGTGGCGTGATGTGGCGGGGCGTTTTGAGTATCGCTTGTTAGACTTTAGTCCCGGTTTTAGCATGGTGGCGTTTGACCCCGACCAGCGTGATGGCAAGATCATTGTGGAGTTTTACGGTTATGCCAACCGCGACACCAACGACCGTATGCACATCACGCTCACCCGACAGGAATCAGAGCATTGGTACAACTATTGGAAGGGGCAGTTTGAAAGCATGTGGGAACATGCCACCCCTCCTAACCCTTAACCGCGCCCACCAACAACCCACGCGCGATGTAACGCTCGAGCACGATTGCCACCGCAATGATGGGGGCGATCATCATCATCACCAGCGCAGAGATATTCCACCATTGCGGACCGCGCGTGGCGTTTTGCGAAACCACCAACAACGGCATGGTTTGGGTATCCGCACCGCTCAAGAACAGGGCAAGGATGTATTCATTCCAAGCAAAGATCAGCACGATCAAGAACGTGGCGATAATGCCGGGCACTGCCAACGGCAACACAATCTGAAAGAACACTTGATAGCGTGATGCCCCGTCAATGAACGCGCTCTCCTCCACTTCAAGCGGAATCCCCGCGAAATAGTCGCGCAGGAACCACACCGCGATAGGCAAGTTTGCGCCAATGTAGGTGATTATCAAGGCGGCGTGCGTGTTCAACATGCCCAGATTTTGATACAAAATATAGATGGGCAAGACCACCGCCACAGGGGGCAAGATGCGCTGGGACACCATCCAGAAGGCGATGTCCGTATTCCCCACGCTCCGCTTGAACCGCTTGCCGATGGTGCTACTGAACACCACAAACAGCGCAATCATGATCGGTAGCACGATCTGCCATGAAATGCCGAACACGGTGACGACCACCGAAGCCACAATCGCCATCACCAAGAACGAGACGATTAGCCCAACCTTGGGGCGGTACTCAAAGCGCATGAGCGCATACGATGCCAGCGCGCCAATCAAGATCACCAAGATTGAGCTGATGACCGCCACGATGATGGTGTTGAAATACGGGCGCGTGACGAAGTTGCCGGCGGTTTCGTCAAAGAGCAGATACTGCCACGCATGAAGCGACGGTTGGAAATCCACCCAAGGGATGTATTTGGGTCCTTTGTCCACCGCTACGGGTAGCTTAAACGCGGTGATGACCAACCAGTACAACGGGAACAAAACGACCACCGACCAGAAGCCCAAGATGACATACGAGACTAGCATCCAAAATGGAGATGGTTGGAAGGGGTTTGCCTGTGAAAAAAAACGATTCGGTTTGGGTTGTGCGGTCATTATGCAAAAGCCTCCAAGACACGTCTGCGGACGATGTTGACCAATACCAGGGCGCAAAACGTCACCAAGAGCAACAGCAAGTAGGCGGATGCGGATGAGAACCCGATGGAAGAAGTGGATGCTTTCCACTGATTGAAAGCATATAGCGTGATCGACTCGGTTGCCGTGCCGGGACCGCCGCGCGTCATGATGCGTGGCAGGTCTACAATCTTGAACGCCTCAATCATGCGTATCAACAACAAGGTCACGGTAACCGGCAGAATCTCTGGCAAGACCACAAAGCGGAACAGTTGCCAACGGTTGGCGCCGTCCACCAATGCCGCTTCAAGCGGTTCAGTGGAAACGCCCTCTAAAGCCGCCAAGAGGATGATGAACATGAAGGGTGTCCACTGCCACGTATCGGTAATCAGAATGGCAAGGCGTGCGCCGTTGGCGGTTTCTACCCAAGAGTAGTTTGATAACCCTGCCAACTGCCACAAGGGCGAAAGCGGACCTAGGAGCGTATCCGCCATCATGCGGAACAAGAAGCCCACCCCCACAGGGGTGATGAGCATTGGCAATAAGAAGATGATGCGGAAGAACCGCTTGCCGGGCAAGTTTTGCGTCACCAATAACGCCAACCCCAATCCCAGCAAATACTGCGTGGTGATGCCACCAAAGACGAAAATGAGCGTGACCACCGTCCCGCCGGGCAACCCATCCGCCCCAAAGGTGATGACGAATAGATAAGCCAACGCCAGCGTGAAGGCGACTGTCACCACGCGCCAAAACAATCCGGCGATGCCCAAGACATTGGCAGAACCCACCGCGGTCAAGACGGGCAACAAGATCGAAAGCCAGTATTGCTCTTCAAACCATGTGCCTGCCATTGCCCCAGACGGCGCAACCAACCACACCGTGAAAACCCGCACCAAGACGGTGAGGGCAACCGTGCCGATGATTCCGCCTATGAGTTGAATCGGCGAATATTGGCGACGGCGCAAGTGCGACACCAACATAACAGCAAGGAACACGGTCAGCACTGCCATGACCGCCCAACCGATCCAGTCAGGCGCGCCAGGCAACCCCAAGAAATTGAGTTCATCGCTCCAGCGTCCAAAGAAGTTGCGCTGTTGGCTACCTTGGAAAATCTTTTCGTAGTTCTTCCAGCCCACAAATTTAACTTCATACCCACCCGAAACCAGATTCACTTGGGCAAAGGACAAGTATAGGGAAACAAATAAAGGGAAGATCGCCAGCAATAAAATAATAAGTACAGAGGGCCAAATGAATACAGAAGGCGCAAGCGCATCCAACCACTCAGCAAAGGTGGTGGCTCGCTTGGGCGACTGTGCAGGCTGTGCAGTCATGGGGGATACTCCGATGAGGTAAGCGTGGCAAAAAGGGGGAATGGGGCAATTCAACATTGCCCCATCCGTTTGAGTTAAGCGTTCAACTCGAAAGGGTTATTCACCACCAGCGATACCGAGCGTTGCGCGGTAAGCAGCGAGTTGTGCATCCAGACCAATTTCGTCGGTGATTTCTTGCCATTGCATCTCGATTTCAGCAGCAGCTTCGGCAGCGGTGAATTCGCCTGCCAAGAATTGGCTCAAGACCGTATCGAGAACCACGCCTTGATAGCGTTGGTTTTGTGGAATACGGAGGTCAAGCATCATGTTGGGGCTGTTGAGGCTGTCACGGATTGCGCCGAGATAGTTTGCAGCACCTGCTTCGCTGAAGCCGGCAGCGATCCAAGCATCTGCACCTTCAAATTGGCTGACGCGGTAGGGGTTGAAGCCTGTCGCACCAATGGTGACATCGACGTTAGATTGTGCAGGTTGAGAAACATAGCTGAGGTATGCGTAAGCAACATCCTTCACTTCTTGAGGAGCAGCAGCACTGATACCACCAGACCAACCACCGAAAGCAGCGAAGGGCGCATGGTTGACACCGTTTACGTGGTGGGGGCAAGTGGTGTCATCACAAGTGACGAGTTCGCCGGTTGCGCGGTCAAGCACTTGGCTAGAGCCGGGGAGAATAACAGCACCCACCAGATCTTTCACGGCAGAACCTTCACCAACAGACAGAGAACCGATGTCACCCCAGTCGAGGGTGAGCGCACAACGACCCGCTGTGAACAAGGAGCGGGTGTCGCCCACACCGATGTTCAATTCTTCAGCAGGACCGAAAGCGTTGGTAGCTTGGTAGATTTCCAACGCGCGGATGAAACCAGCGTTGTTGACCAATGGCATGAAGGTTTCGGTATCGAAGAACCCACCTTGACTGGTGCCTTGGCTTTGGAGGAAGCCAGAAGCGATGGAGTGGATGAACCAGTAACCTTGTTCACCGCGTGCCTTACCGATACAACTGCCGTAGTCGCCTTCGCCGTCACCGTTCATGTCGGTGCCATGTGCAGCTTCTGCAACCGCGAGGTATTCATCCCAAGTTGCAGGAGGCGTCATGCCAAGTTGTTCGAGAACATCGGTGCGGTAGTAGACCATGTGGAAGTCACCATCGAGCGGAATGGTGTAGGTGCTGCCCTCGTAGGTGGAGCTGAAATCACGGAAGAAGCCCGCAACATCATCCCATGCAATTGCAGCATCTGCTTCCAAATAAGCATCGAGCGGTTCCAAATAGCCGGGAACGACGTAGTCACCCATCCATTGAGGAGCGAAAACAAACACATCATAGCTGTTGGTGCCGGTTGCTTGGTCAGTCAAGACGGTTTGGTAGAGGTCAGAGAACGGAACGGTGACAACATTGATTTGAACGCCTGCGTTCATGGCTGCAAATTCTGGCGCATGACGTTGAAGGGGTTCTGCAATTTGAGGACCTGTGAAGGTGAGGATGTCCACCACGATACCATCTTGTGCGCTGGTGATCCCAACACCGAAGGTGAGGGCGAGGATAGAGATTAATAGTGCGAGAGCTTTCAATTTCATTGATGGTTGGCGCAAACAAATCAAGTTGCGCCGTCTCCTTTCATGAAAAACAATCTGTTAGATGAACGAAAATAGACGAGAAAACGTTTTATCTCTAGTTAAAACCTCAACAACCGTTTACTTGGCACCAAATAACCGGGCGCGCTGGCACCGTTTAAGCGACAACTAGCCCTCATAAATGTATTGCTTGGGGTCATACCAGAGAAAAAACACGAGTTTTGTTTAACAGCAGATTAAGTGTGTGAAACTCAATCTGCCGTCATTATAAGGTTTTCATGTAAATGTGTCAAATGTTGATTTACGAACAGCGAAGCATGCGAGCGAGGTGAGCCATTTTTTAACCTGTAGCAAAGCATGCTATACTCCTGCCACACCCTTGATGGCAGTGTGACTGTTGATAAATTGAACCCGTAAAAGGATGCCCCATTCATGAGCGAAAAGTCGCCAATGTTTACCCCTCCTGTTCCGTTCCGAGAGATGATCTTCCACCGACACACCCTACGCAGCATCGCTTGGCTAGAGTTGTATTATGACCTCATCTATGTCGCCACCTTCATACAGATTGGTAACTTCCTCAGCAAGCATGTGGAATGGGGCGGGTTTGGGCAATTCTTGCTCTTGATCGCGGTGACATGGTGGTCATGGAGCGGCACCACCCTGTTCTATAATCGCTACGTAGCTGACGATTGGCTTCACCGCGTGTTGGTCTTCATGCAGATGTCCAGCGTGGCGGTGCTGGGGATTAGCGTTAGCCACGCCTTCAGTGATCTCACCTTACAATTCACGCTCGCTTATGTGCTAACCCGCTTGGTGTTGGTGTTGATGTACCTACGCACGGCGCGTGTTCACCCCGCAACCGCGCGATTCTCGATCGACTATGCGGTCGCGTTTGGGGTGGGAGCAATCCTATGGATAGGCGCGCTCTTTTTGCCTGCCGAGTATCGTTGGATAGGGTGGGCGGTAGCAATCTTGATTGAGTTTATCTTGCCCAACTTGCCCCACATGCTTGCCCATCAGCAATTGGTCACGCTCGACCCACACCACCTTGAGGAGCGGTTGGGCATTTTCACCATGATTGTTTTGGGCGAGGGGTTTGTAAAAGTGTTGGATGTTGCACAAGGGACCGCGTTCAGCATCGATCAGTTTTGGTTTAGCGTCTTCGGCTTGGCGATCACGTTTGGGCTTTGGTGGTTATATTTCACGGACACGATGGATCATGGGGTGGAAGTTGAAAAGACTGGGGCGTTGCGCTTGTGGTTCTATGGGCATCTGCCCCTCGCTGCTGGCTTGGTCACGTTTGCCGTCGCCGCCAAAAAGCTGTACAGTGCCACGCTTGAACATCCCGGCGAGGCGTTGCCTGCTGAATATCGGTTGCTTTACACCGCAGGTTTAGCGATGTACCTGTTGGCATTGGTGATGATTGATATTGGAACGCACCATGGCAACCGTCAAGCGGACAATATTCAACTGGGGACGCGCTTGCTTTCGATCGTGGCGATTGTCATTCTGGGCATCTTTGCCACCGAATTTGATGCCACCCGCTTGGTGATGAGCTTGGCGGTCATCTTCGTCTTCCAAATCGGGGTGAGTGTGTGGTTACACACGCGCATGAACTTCGCCGTTCCGCACTATCACCACGAATAAATGACCGTGCCTTGCCCCCTCTTCAACGCGAAGGTGGGGGCAATCCACTCGCTTAAAGTAGTTCTTGCAACGCCTTCAACAACAGTGCCACATTTTCCCTGCGCGACGAAAAGCCCATCAACCCAATGCGCCAAACCTTCCCCTTGAGTTCTCCCAAGCCGCCGCCAATCTCGATGTTGTAATCGTTTAGCAACGCCTTACGCACTGCCAACTCATCGACACCTTCGGGAATCCGCACGGTGGTCAAGGTGGGCAAGCGGTAGTCTTCGTGCACATGAAGCGTCATGCCCAACGATTCTAGCCCCGCCCACAGGTGTTGGGCATTTTCGCGGTGACGTTGCCAGCGGTTCTCTAAGCCCTCCTCCAAGATGAGGCGCAGGCTTTCATAAAGGGCATAGTTCATGGAGATGGGGGCGGTGTGATGGTAGGTGCGTTCGCTCCCCCAATAGCTTCCAATCATCGTGACATCGAGATACCAATTGGCAACCTTGTTTTGGCGTGCCTTGATGCGCTCAATCGCACGTGGGCTGAACGTGATGGGACTGGCACCCGGAGGGCAACTGAGTGCCTTTTGTCCGCCGCTGTAGCACACATCAATGCCCACTTCATCCACGCGCACCGCCACTCCGCCCAACGATGTGACCGTATCCCCGATCAAATATCCATCCCGCGCATGAATCAACTGTGCGATTTCATCCAGCGGTTGGCGTGCGCCGGTTGAGGTTTCGGCATGGACAACCGCCACGATGCGCACGTTCGGGTGGGCACGGAGCGCGTCCTCAATTTGCTGGGGTTGGAATACTTCCCCCCATGGCACCGATAACGTATGCACCACTGCCCCATAGCGTTGCGCCATATCCACCATGCGATGCCCAAAATAACCGTTGATGCAGATGAGAATCTCATCATCAGGCTCGAGCATGTTGGCGAACGCCGCTTCCATCGAAGCAGACCCTGTGCCAGCGATTGCCAGCGTGATCGGGTTTTCGGTTTGCATCACCTGCTTGAGCATCGCCTGCATGTTGTTCATCAGCACCAAGAACTCAGGATCAAGATGCCCAATCAAAGGCGTAGACATTGCCTTTAGGACGCGCGGATCAGCCATACTAGGTCCGGGTCCAAGTAGGATACGAGGGGAAACATTAATTTCTGGGAATGGAGAGACGCTCATTCAAGCCACCTTAACAAAAATCAATAACACGCGCGCATTATACAACATCAATTGCCACGGTGGACATAAGTGACCGCGCGCTTGGTTGGGGCGGTTGCTCTATTAGGTTGAATTGGGCAAATCTTCGCCGAGCGAGCGCAAAAATCAACCTTCACAAGGTTGAAAATCTCCCCTAAATTGCTACAACGATAGGTAAGCCCTTGCATCATATTGGAGAACCTCCCCCATGTCACAAGCAAACTGGTGGCAAAGAGCCGTCTTTTACCAAATTTATCCCCGTA
Source organism: uncultured Chloroflexota bacterium (assembly GCA_903877335.1). GTDB lineage: Bacteria > Chloroflexota > Anaerolineae > Aggregatilineales > Phototrophicaceae > CAIRDJ01. Next base: position 11,569 of record CAIRDJ010000150.1, read on the forward strand.
GTTTTGCCGACAGCTCCCAAGATGGGATCGGCGATTTGCGCGGGATCATCGAGAAGTTAGATTACTTGCAATCGTTGAGCGTGGATGCCATTTGGCTTTCCCCCCCGTATGTTTCCCCACAGGTCGATGTCGGCTATGACGTTCAAGACTACTATCGCATTGATCCAGCGTATGGCACCATCGACGATTTCAAAGAGTTATTGGATGGGCTTCATCAACGCGGTATTCGCCTGATCTTGGACATGGTACTCAATCACACTTCCGATCAAAACGATTGGTTTGTTCAGTCACGTTCTAGCATCGACAATCCCTATCGGGATTGGTACGTGTGGCGTGACCCCGCCCCTGACGGTGGCGCACCCAACAACTGGGAGTCCATCTTCGGCGGTTCAGCGTGGACGCTTGATGAAACTACGGGGCAATACTTCTATCATTTCTTCCTCAAAGAACAACCGGACTTGAACTGGCGCAATCCTCAAGTGAAGCACGAGATGTTCAACATGTTGCGCTTTTGGCTGGATATGGGCGTGGACGGTTTCCGCTTGGATGCCATCAACACCGTGTATGAGGTCGAATCGCTCCCCCCGCATGCCAGCCCATACAGTGGCTTTGATGTGCTGAAGGGCAATTGGCTGGGGCGCGAGCTAGGGCTTGACCCACGCGAACAAGAACGGCGCGTGAAAGAATTGTTCCAGCATCAAATTGACCTGCCAGAGATTTATACCCTCATGGAGGAAATGCGAGCGGTCATCAATGAGTATGACGGGCGTTACTTGGTGGGGGAATCCACCAATGTGGATTTGGTGGGCGATCAAGATAATCGCTTGCACAGCGTTTTCAACTGGGACTACATCTATTCTGACCGCTTGACCCCCCACAGCATCCGCGAAAGCCAAACGGTTTGGTTGGGCAAAATCAGCACGCCTGCCACGCAAGGACTCAACCTCAACAATCACGACCAATCGCGCGTGTGGACGCACTACGGAGATCGTCAGCACGATGCCGAACGCGCCCGTTTATCCTGTGCCACCGTGCTAACTCTGCCGGGCATCCCCTTCTTGTACTATGGCGAAGAGATTGGGATGCAGGATTACAGCGTGAAAAGTTTTGATGAAGTGCGCGATATGGTCTCTGATGTCTATCGCACGCTCATGCGTGAAGAGGGCAAGACCGATGAAGCCATCCTCACCGATTTGGCGACCTTCTCGCGCGATCGTTGCCGAACCCCCATGCAATGGCGCAACGCCCCCAACGGTGGCTTTAGCCCAGAGGGCGTTCAAACATGGCTACCCGTCCATGCCTCCTATGCGCACGGGGTGACGGTGGAAGACCAAGAAGCGGATCCAAACTCGCTCCTACAGTTCTACCGTCGCTTGTTGGCGGTGCGCAAGGCAAGCGATGCGCTACAAGTGGGAAGCTACGCGGTATACGGTGAACCCCATGCGGACTATCTTGCTTTCACCCGTAGCAGCGCCGAACAAACCTGTTTGGTGCTGATGAACTTCACCACGATCCCACACACCGTCACTTTGCCCGCGCATCGTGGGGTGCTGTTCGGCACGCATCACGACCAAGCAGGCGAGACCGTGACGCTTGCCCCGTTTGAAATCATGATTGTGGACGTGGTGGCGTAACCTCGCGCCCTCACCAGCGAAATCCCCCAACCTACGCTTGTGGGTTGGGGGTTAGTCTGGCTCGACGATATTGACCAATTGCGTTTCACGTGCTGTTGAGTTCATTAGCAAACTTGATGGTTTCTTCACGGGTGACATGAATTCCAAGACTGGCGGGGGTTTTCGGCGCGCCAAAAGAGTTTGTCAATCAGTAATGTGAGTTTCTCATACGGAGCATGAGCGCATGTCGCTGTCAAACCATCCTTTCCATACTGATCCCCTCGTGGACATTGTGGCGTTTCTGCTCAAACAGTTGCGCCGTCCGCTCTTGGCGCACGGGCTACCCCCTTCTGACGGGGAGGAGCGGGGATGGGCACAACGCCTGATTGACGGGGACAACACCGATACCGCGTTGCTCCCCTTGAAGGTGGCACTGACAGGCGTGTTGCAGGAGAGTGAAGACCAACTGGCACAATGGGGCATGACCTTTGCTCAATCGTTAGCAACCCCAATGGTAGAGATGAGCGGATGGGAAAGCACCGCCGAGTTCTTGGAACTTGCCACGCTCAAGAGCAATGCCGAGTTGCGGATTGCCAGCGCGTCGTTGGTGTTGATCTGGCTAGACGCGCCGCGCTGTCGCCCGTATGTGGAGTTGATCGCGCTCCATCCTCATTACGATGAACTGAACAGCATCGTCGCCCAACGCATCTTGAGCCATTTTTCCCCCTTAGAATGAGGCTATCTGCTTCGCCTATTGCACCTCAACGGTGGCTAAACGGTGGTGATCTTGACCGTTGACGCTCAGGCGTTGCCCTGTGGCGAAGTCGTATAGCCCGATCAAAATATCGTAGCGTCCGCTGGGGGTGTCGGTGGCAACAGGGAGCATCCAGCGCGGACTCATCAAGGTCTCGGTGGGGTCTGTCCATGTTTGGGTGAGGCGGTTGGGAGCGGACGGATTGCCGTCTAGCTGTGCCAGCGGGGCAGTCTCACCCGACGCCACCCAATGCACAAACAGGGAGTAATTCGCCAC
>CAIRDJ010000151.1 GCA_903877335.1 uncultured Chloroflexota bacterium
CGGGCATGGCATGGGTGGCGTATGGCTTCTTCACCTTTGGGGTGATCTTGGTCTTGGTGGGCATTTTAAGCCGTCCGTTCACGCTGCGCACGCTTTACAGTGGGTTAGTGTTTGCGGTGATCGGCGCGGTGGTGCGCGTGGTGGAATATGATTATCTGCCGTTGGCGTGGATAGAATCGCTCCTTAAGGTGTGGTATCTTCCGCTGGGCGTGTTCGCCCTGATGATGATTCTCCCCTTCTTTCGGAGGCGCAACCCGCGCTAAGCATGGATGCGAATTGCCATTGATGCCAGTCGTACCACGCTTGAACGAATCACCGGCACCGAGCATTACGCGCGAGAGTTGATCCGTCACCTCATTCGCTTGAATGACCAACTGCCCCAACCCCATCAACTCATTCTATACTTTCGAGATGCCCCCCAACCCGCCACCTTCCCACCCTCTGCCCATGTGATCCAACGGGTGATCCCGTTGCACCGTCTGTGGACGCATTTGGGGTTCGCGTATGGGTTGCTCCGTGACCGCCCCGATGTGGTGTGGGTGCCTGCGCACACGCTCCCGTTTGTCTTCGTGGGAAAAAGCGTGGTGACGGTGCATGACTTGGGCTATCGTCACTTTCCACAGACACACGCTTGGAGCCAGTGGCTTTTACTAGAAGCCTACACGCGCTTCAGTGCGTGGCGGGCGACGCGGGTGCTGGCGGATAGCCACGCCACCGCACGCGACTTGACGCGCTTCTATGGCACACCCACCGCCAAGATAGAGGTTGTCTATCCCGGCGTGACCGTCCCCCCCGTTGAGCATGACCTCGAGCATGTGCGCCAAAAATATCACCTACCCGATCACTACTGGCTTTTCATCGGGACGCTCCAACCGCGCAAGAACATCAAACGCTTGGTGAGTGCCTATCACCATTGGCGTGCTAACCACCCCAACGCCCCCATCGCGCTGGTGTTGGCAGGTGGAAAGGGTTGGAAGTACGATGAAAGTTGGACGAAAGGCGCAAGCGATGTCCATCTGATCGGATACATCGACGAAGCCGATAAGGGCGCATTGATTCAAGGGGCGGTGGCGTTGGTCTTCCCTAGTTTGTATGAAGGCTTCGGCTTTCCGATTGTGGAGGCGATGGCATTGGGCACGCCTGTGATTTGCTCCAACACCTCTAGCCTGCCGGAACTGGGGGGCAACGCCACACTCTTGGTTGATCCGCACGTGGTGGAACACATTGCCGACGCCATGCGACGCTTGACACATGATGCTCTCTTGCGTGCACAGTTGGTGCAGGCAGGCTACGCTCAAGCGCAACAATTCAACTGGGAACGATCCGCTCAACAGATTCTGCAGGCTTTAGTGAAAGTTGGACAGGATGCCTAACCCATCCCAGCGCGTGCTGTGCGTGCAATTGGCAGACATCGGCGATTTAGTCCTGACCACCCCGGCTTTGCAGGCGTTGCGCCAAGCCCGCCCCCATGACCATATCACGCTGTTGACCACCCCACACGCCGCCCCGATTGTGCAAGCAGGGCAATTCGTGGATGAGGTGATCGTCTTTCCTAAACACGTGTTTGATCGGATGGGCGCGTTGCTTCACCCAAAGAATTGGCACCCCCTGTTGCAACTTGCCCAGCAATTGTTACGTCAACCGTATGATGCGGTGATCTTCTTCCACCACTTCAGCACACGTTTCGGCGCGTTGAAATTCCGCGCGATTGCGCTTTGCTCACGGAGTGAAAAGCGCATCGGCTTACGCCACGCCCACGCCCCCTTCCTCACGGGGGGGATTCCCGATCACGGTTTCGGCGCACGCCATCAAGCGGAATACTGGTTAGCACTCATCCAGCATTACACCGCCCAACCCTTGCCTGCCCCCCTCCCACAAACCAGCGTTGCCTATACCGCCCATGATGAGCAGCTTGCCCAAGCGTGGCTTCCGCCCAACCGTGACTATGTGGCAATTCACGCTGGGAGCGGGGGGTATTCTCGCGCTCGGCGTTGGAATCCGTCCGCCTTTGCCGAAGTGGCAACCCATTTCATTCGCGCCCATCACGCAAGCGTGGTCTTGGTGGGGGGCAAAGATGATGATTCTGCCGAGTTCCTAGAGGCGTTGCCCAGCGCGTTACGCCCGTCCGTGATTGACCTCACGGCGCAAACCACGCTGGGACAACTGTCGCGCGTGTTGGCACGCTGTCAGCTTTTCATCGGGGCGGATAGTGGCGTGATGCACATTGCCACCGCCACCACCCCAACGGTGGCAATCTTCGGGACGAGCAATCATCAGGCATGGCAGGCGTGGTCGCCCAAGCGTGCCTATGCCGTCCTCAACAGCGGGGCGCGGTGTAGTCCGTGTAGCTATGTGGGCGTGGTAGTGGCACAGCGCGATGGTTGCCCCGCCCGTACCTGCCTCAAGATGGTGACGGCGCAACAGGTGATTGAAGCTGGCGAGCGCGTGTTGCAGGGGGAAACGCTTGTGCCGTTGCCCGTCATGCGCACCCCCACCACCGAGCGCGTGCGCATCCTTGATATTCCCATCGACAAACTCACCTATGCGCAGTTGCTAGAACAGCTTGGCGGATACATTGACCGCGCCGACCGCTTGTATCAGGTGTGTACGGTTAACCCAGAATTTGTCATGATCGCCCAAACGGATGCCATTTTCCGCCACATTTTACAACGCGCGGATTTGTGCTTGGCGGATGGGGTGGGGCTATTGTACGCCTCGCGCTATGTGGGCAATCCGTTGAGCGTGCGCGTGACTGGTAGCGACGGGGTGCCCTTGATTGCCGAGCGAGCCGCTCAACAGGGTTGGCGGTTGTACTTGTTAGGAGCGGGCGAAGGCATTGCCGAGCAAGCCGCGCAAGCGTTGCGCACGCGCCACCCCAACCTGATGATCGTCGGGACGTATTCAGGCTCTCCTGCGCCCGCCGAAGAAGATGCCCTAGTGGAGCGCATTAACGCCACCGATGCCGATATTCTCTTCGTGGCGTATGGTGCCCCCAACCAAGATAAGTGGATCGCACGGAATGCCCCACGCCTCAAGGTCAAGGTGGCAATGGGGGTGGGCGGGACGTTTGACTACTTGAGCGGACACGTTAAATTGGCACCCAACTGGATTCGCACGATTGGCTTCGAGTGGCTCTATCGACTCATCCGCCAACCCAACCGCCTCCGCCGTCAGTTACGCCTCCCTCGCTTTGTGTGGGCGGTGCTGTGGCGTGGCAAAAGGCTAGGGAACGGTCAGGGTGAACTTGGCGCGGTTGACTTCTAAGGCGTAGCTTTGCACGATGGGCGCGTTGAAGATGTTGCGTGCTTCTAGCAAATCCCCGTTGAATTTGAGGTCATATAAACTTTCATCAAAGGTGGGGTTGCTCCCGTTGCTGTTGCTCATGTCAAAGCGCGTCGCCACATCAGAAGGCACGCGGATGAGGACATCCCCGTCCAAAGCAGCTATCGTGCCCAGTCCATCCTCCGCTGTGGAGAAAGCAGGATCATAAGACGGCAAGGTGAGGATCACATTCCCACGCTGTACCTTGACGTTCAACCGCTCTAGGCGTAATCCAGTCATATTGAGCGTGACGGGGCTATCCAGCGTTTCCAGTTGAACATCAACGGGTGTATCGCTGGGAAGTTCAATCAGGAGCTTGCCCCGCCCGATGGTTTCTAGCAGGGGGAAGGGATTCAACTGTACTTCGGTGAAGGCGAAGGTGGCGGTGTTGTCCGCTTCTTCGAGATACGAAACCGTGAGGTTGCTCTCGGTGCTACCGGCGAACGCCCCGCTGATAGTCCGCGCCGGGCTCCCTTCTGGCAGGCGCACCACCTCAACATCGGTGTTGAGCGTTTGTAAGCGCACGCGCACCAAAAGGATGGCAGGGTTGATGTTGTATTGGATGGGCACTTGTTGCGCCTCTAAGTAGCGTTCCGCACGCAGGGAGAAGGCTTGAAAGATCACCCCTGCCAACAGGATCACGCTCAAGACAAAGGCAATCAACGTCCCCATCGGCAGTCTTCGGCGCAACAAATGCCACAAGCCGAAGAAGACGATCAAGATGGGCAGCGAGCGGTTTACGATGTCTTGTAAGTAAGCTGGCAACAAGTTGAAGGTGTCAATCCCCCACGCCACGCATACCGTCAAAACCAAGAAACCCAGTAGTAGGTTTTTCCGTCTGGTCAAATTCATGCCGAACGCCCTAATTGCCTGATGAAAAAGAAGATACCGAAGAGCAAAGCTAACGCGAGCGGATAGAGGTTAGGTTGATCGGCGGTTTGTAGCAAGCCGTAACGGTTCAAGACTGAAAGCCCAAGCACCGCCAGCAAGATCAAAACCGTCACACTCCCCCAACCCAAGCCACCGCGTCGTGGGAAAATTAACGACTGTTGCGGGACAATCATCCACAGCATCAGATAGCCCAACGCGAACGCGCCCCACGTCAAGAGCGTGCCCACGATGAACAGCGCACGAATGACCCAACTGTTGGTGAACGGGAGGCTCTGGGCAATCCCACCACACACTCCGCCTAAGAGACGATCAGTAAAACTACGGTACATAATCGGTTCACGTAACACTATCGGTAACGAATCTCTGTTCATCTTGCCAGAGGAAGCCCAAATTATCAATGAATCGCAGGGTAAGTTTCTAAATCAGGCTAGAGATCATCCAAGCGACCCGTGCGCAGGGCGATCTCGAATGCCCGCCCCAGCGTGATAATGTCTTCAATCCACAGTGCCAACGGAGCAATGGACTCCTCATCCATGACCCCTGCCAGTTCCTCATCCTCCTGCATACCTTGGATGATCTCGGTTGTTAAGCACGCGACCGCCTGCCACACTGCCGAGCTGGCGGGAGGCGGTGCTTGCTCTAGGGTTTCTCGATACCAATTGGCAATGATCGGGTGAATTTGATCGCAACTGGTGTCCATCTCTAAGTCGCTCAGTTGGTCGTTGGCGTAATCGTCGAGGGTCTCCATCCAATCAGGATCATCAGGGAGGGGCGTGTGGGAATGATCGGACATGGCTATAGCATTCTTTCAGTAGTTTTTGTGGGCTACCTCTATTTTAACGAATTTTTCAGGGGGTTTCAAACGCGATAACTTGTTACAATGCAAACCGAAATTAACGCTGTGTGATCGGATTCCATGAAAATTAAACGCTTGCTCTTGGTGATGCTTGGAATGCTCGTTAGCATTCTGTTCATGTGGTCAGCATTTTACAACCTAGACCCGTGGCAAGTCTGGTTGGGGATTCAAACCGCTAACCGTCAACTCGTGCTGGGGGGCATGTTGCTCTACTATGGTGCGATGGTGCTAATTGCTGTGCGCTGGACATTTGTGTTGCGCTCCATCCAACCGCTCACATGGACCAACTTATTCCCCTTGGTTGCCATCGGTTACATGGGCAACAACATCTACCCATTCCGCGCGGGAGAGGTCTTGCGGATTGTGTTGTTACGGCGCAACCACGCCATCCCCTACATCCAAGCCACCACCGCGACTTTGGTTGAGCGCGTCTTCGACGGGGTGGTGATGCTCACCTTCATTGTGATTCCCATCGCCATCGTCCCCACCCTCCCTGCAGAAATGCGCTGGGTGGCACAACTGACCGCGCCCATCTTCTTGCTGTTTTTGGGGGCGTTCTTCATCTGTGCGGCGCGCCCGATGTGGTTGCGTGGGGTCGTAGCGTGGGGGGTGCGTCCGCTTTCACAGGGATTGCAGGCGCGTCTGTTGGCAATCAGCGAGGGGATCATCCAGGGTTTAGAGTCTTTACGCAGCATTCCGAATCTGCTGGGGGTGATCTTCTTTTCGTATGCCTCGTGGATGGTTGAAGCGGGTGTCTATTACGTGGTGGCGTTGGCTTTTAACTTGCCAATTGAGTATGGGGTGATCGTGGCGATGGTGGGTGGGGTCAACTTGGCAGGCTTGATTCCCTCTGCGCCGGGCATGGTGGGCGTGTTTGAACGCTTCGTACAGTTGGTTCTCGTGGCGGTGGGCATCAACCATGAGATCGCCGTCGCCTATGCCATCACAGCACATGTGGTAATTTGGCTTCCCCCGACGTTAATTGGTTTTGTATTCTTGGGGCAACAGGGCTTAAAGTTGAGTACAATATCGCAAGCCAACCAAATCAAAGAACAGATTGAGTAGCCTATTTCATGAGCATCCAACTGGTTTCCACCGCCACCATCTCCCTTTTTGATCTAGCACAACTCCTGACCGAAAGCTATCAGGGCTATTATGTCCCGTTACGCATGACGGAGGAGCAACTTCATCATCATGTGGTGCACTATAACATCGACCTCGAACGCTCGCGCCTTGCCCTGCTCGATGGGCAACCCGTCGGGCTAGGGTTTTTGGGCATGCGGGAACAACGCGGTTGGATTGGTGGGTTAGGGGTGATCGCGCCGCAACGACGACAGGGAATTGCTCGCCAAATCATGTATGAGTTGCTTGAAATCGCTTATCGGCTTGGCTTGTCACAAATTCAACTTGAGGCGATCACGCTCAACGCGCCTGCCATCGCGCTGTATGAAGAGTTGGGCTTCACCAAACAACGCACCCTTCACATCATTGAGGGACAACCACAAGGGGAGTGGGTGGCGGAGGTCATCGAGGTTGAGCCACAAGCTGCATTAGAGCGTTACACTGACTTGCATGGCGTGAGCAATCCTTGGCAACGTGAACGGGTGGCACTAGAGCGGTTGACCGAGCTGTCTAGGGCATTTGCCCTCCACCACAACGGGGCGATCATGGCGTATGTCATGGGCATTTTTGAGCAAGACGCACTTCGTTTTTTTGATATGGGTTGCTTACCCAACCGCCCCAACCACCTGCGCCGTGTGATCCTACACTTGCATTCACTTTATCCATTCGCCAAAGGTGGCGTCGTGAACCTTCCCGAAGAGGATGCGGCGTGGGCAGTTTTGTTCCCGTTGGGATATAAACCCGTTTTGAGCCAATATGAGATGTTGCTCAGTTTTTAGATTAACGGATGCCATTGGTTGACCATCACAGTAACTTCATGTATTGTAATGCATATATCCCAAGATTCAAGAACGTTGGGATATATATCCCAAAATTAGCGGTAGAAAAATAATGTCCTGGCGCATCCACATTAATGATCGAACGATCTTCAAACTCCAAATTATTAGCGGCGATAGTGAACGTATTCTTTTGGTTTGGTATCAAGATGCTGTCGATTATTACCATGTCGAAAAAGGGGCGTTTTATTACACACAGCGTGTGGTCGTTTCGCCCGAGCCTTTGCAAGGCGAAGGTTGGGAGGCATACCTAGACTCGTTGCGTGCGCCAAATGGGCTACCACTGCCGTATGTTCGCACACCGAACGCCATGCTCTACTTGACGGCGGACGGCGAGCAAATCGTGGTGGAGGATGGCTTGGGGCTACAGGTGCTAGTGAAAAACAAGCTCCTCCCTTTCCCACAAATCCACACTGAAATGCTCGCCCTGTGCGTGGACTATGAGAGTGGCATCATTGCCGTTTTGGGCGAAAACGCGCACTTATACCTATTTCAAGAAACCGCCCTGCTCGGAGAATATGTCTTGCCTGTTCCGCTTCGGCGGGGCATTTTGCCGGATGTATTCATGAGCGAGAATGCCCAGCACGTTTTCATTTGCGATGGCAACCAGCTACTGGTGTATAACCGTGCTGGAGAGTTGCGCATTCACCACAGTTTCTCCTACACCGTGGGGAAGGTCGCTTGTTCACCCGACGGCGAAATGCTCATTTGTAGCGACGCTCAAACTGGGGTGCTGCGCGTGTACGTGGGCGGGCAAGCGTTCCGCTTTTCGTATCAAAAATTTGCCATAGATCTGTATGCCAAAGCACGACAGCTACAATTGCTGGCGAGTTCGCCCACTTCCCTCACGGCGGTGAATGCACTAACCATTGAAAATGATGGCACATTCGCCTTTTCGATGGGGGGCGTTGTGGTGATGACCCACCTTGACCACATGGATGCAATACCCTCTCCGCTAGGCTTGATCTATACCTAATCTACATCATGGACGGAATAGGGTATACTATTGACCCATGATGAATGTAATCGAATAGGCACGAATGAGATGCTTGTCACCACGCATTGCGGACTTTATTTTGATGAATCGGCGATTGCACACGCGCACAGCATGGCAACCACTGAACCCTATGCCAGCGCGTTCGCATTCCTAAACCAACCCTATACCAGCGTGGATATGCTTAGTTTGGCGATGTTCCGCGCTTTCCGTTGGCGCATCCTCGCCGATGATGCGGCAGGTCAAGCCGTGTGTTTGAGCCTGCAAAGCGGGCACTTGTTCCCACCCGTGAAGGCGGATGCCCTGTTTCACCACCACGCGCGAACCGCGTTAGCCTGTGCCCAACTGTTAGAGATGGCACGCAATCACCCACATTTCTCATACGATGTTTTGACAGCTTGGCAAGCACAGATCGAGCCATTGCTGAACGCGCCCACCGTGGGACTGGTCGATCAAGCGTGGCAAATCGTCTTGTCGCTTGCTTGTGGGGTGGTGTTGGAGGATGACCAGCGGTATCAAGCAGCACTCCACCAACTCAAACAAGTGATAGAAACCGAGCTTCACCCAGAGGGCTTCATCCCCAACTTGGTACAAAACAGCAAAGGGGGGGCGTTGATTCGGCAAGGGTTGGTGGCGCAGGCATTGGTTTTGGGGGCACAACTGGCAACCGTCGTTGGCGATGAGGTGTGGCAATATGAGGTGCGGGGGGTATCGGTGAAGACCCCCGCCATTTATGCGGTCGCGTACTATGAATATCCAGCTAGTTGGAAATGGGACACGCCCCCAACGACAGAAGAAGTTGAAGCGTTTTTTGCCGAGCGTTTCGGCTTTTTTGAGATGCTTAACCGCAACATGCGCCAATCCGTCATGCTGCCCACGCTCAAGAAAATTCGCCCAATCTTTGATCCGTATGGTGGGGGACTCACCACGCTCACCCACGCGACGGCGCATGTGGCTCGGCAAGGATGGTTTCGGCGTTAATGCAGGATGGGGTAGGCTTGTGCCCGCCCCGCCTGTAGAGCAAGTCGATTACTCGTCGTCTTCGTCATCCCCATACAAATCATACGATTCATCATCATACTCATCGTCTTCTTCCAGATCATAACCTTCGTCAAAGGAATCGTCATCGTCTTCTTCAAGGTAATAATCTTCGGAATCCGTATCATCCAGCAAATCATCCTCTTCAAAGTCAGCATCGTCAACCACGAAGCCTTCTTTGCCCTCGCTCGAAAGCCCTTCAGCTTCTAGCTCTTCTAGCTCTTGAATCTCAAACCCATCAAATTCCTCGCTGTCCTCGTCCGGCTCAACACCATAAGGTTCATCACCCATCATGCGAATATAGCGAGATTCCAGTTCGTAGCGTACCATTGTTCCTCTTGTGTTTAATCTGATAGCATGTCCAAAAAATACTGATGTAAGCGCGCATCGTCGGTCAATTCCGGGTGAAACGCACTAGCGAGTAAATGCCCCTCGCGGGCAATCACAATTTGAGTTGGGCTAAGTTGTGCCAACACCTCAACCTTTTCCCCGACGGCAGTGGCGATCGGAGCGCGGATGAACACAGCATGAAAGGGTTCATCTAATCCGCTGATGGCTAAATCCGTCTCAAAACTATCGACCTGGCGACCAAAGGCGTTGCGGTCTACCGTGATGTCCATCACCCCTAAAATAGGTTGGTGATGCTGTTCTAAGCGCGAAGCCAAGAAGATCATCCCGGCACATGTTCCCCACGTGGGTTTGGTTTGGGCGAAGTGTTTGAGAGGCTCGATCAACTCATAACTGGTTGCTAACTTACCGATGGTGGTGCTTTCCCCACCCGGAATAATGAGCGCGTCGATCTCGGTCAAGTGGTGTGGCAAACGAACTTGAACGGTTTTCACACCCAGTTGTTGTAGCTTCTGTTCATGTTCGATGAAGGCACCTTGCAAGGCAAGTACACCAACGGTTGTCATCTGTTTTTGATCTCTATAGTTGCACGAACGCGCCAAAGTTTGCGGTATTTATACCGATCTGACAAGGCACAAACAACACCAAACTTTAAGATTGATGCCGTTTTCGTGGCATTTGATGAATCGTCACCAATGCTAACGCGACTTCAAAATCTTGAAAGGCATGGTCACAGTTTTGGTTGAGTAAGTCGAGCACGCCATGGTGGGTACATTGATCTGCGTGCGCTTACAAGGCAATCACGTGCATGTCAGCTTTGATGTTGGTGGGCACGCACTCAATCTGTGCGTCGGCACACTCGCGAGGCTAGGCTTTAAGTTGTACGAATAATTGAGCCTTTCTCTAAAAACTACACAATTTTCTGCTAGGCTTATCGTAATCTTTGGCATACACAGGCAAACCCTACCCTCCCATGTTCACTGCAACCTTCACAAAACGCCTTGAGCGTTGGCTTTCCCCTGCTAACCTGTTTCCCATCTTGATGTCTATGGTTCCCATGTTGGTGATCCTCGTTTTCATCTTCCTCTACCGCACCAACATTCCGCGCTCTGACCACGGCTGGGGTAATGCCCCCGCAGCGATACAATTTGCACAAGGGACGCTCCGCCTTGAAGATCTGTTCGTGCCCTACTTTGGTCACTTGGTGCTGTTCACACGGTTACAAAGCCTGCTATTCGTTCAACTTACGGGTTGGAATGTGCTTGCAGAAACATGGCTTCCGTTTGTGCTCGCCCTGCTCAACTATGTGATGTTGCTGGGTTTGGTCATGAAGACCGAATCACGCTTGATCCGCTGGGCAAGTGTGGGGTTCTCGGTTTTGATGTTTGCGCCCCAGTTGGATTTGATATGGGTGATTCCGTATTACACACAGTGGCTATATCCCTCCTTCTTCTTCTTGGCAGGGTTACATATTTTGCTGGCACAATGGGGCTACCGAAGCCTTCTGCTGGCGGGTCTTTTGGCACTCTTCGCCA
>CAIRDJ010000152.1 GCA_903877335.1 uncultured Chloroflexota bacterium
ATTTACAATCTACGAAAACAGATTATAAACGGTCGAGTGAGGTTATAGCAGTCTTCAGTGTTTGCAACCATAGCATCAAGAGGTTGTGTGCTAAAAGCGTTCAAAACCCGTGCATTCATTCTAAAATATTCTCGCTTCGGGTAGGAAGCACAGGAAGCAATACTGGGAATTGTTGAGCAAGAAAGCGTAAGAATGCCAATGAAACCGGCGTGAGCGGTCGAGTTTTATCCCACAGCAATTTTAACTCCCGTTGCAAGATCAAGTCTCGTAGTTGAACGCGATGTAAAAACCCACCTTGAATATGACGCTCAATGGAATACGACGGCATGATTGAAAAGCCCATGCCACTCATCACCATTTCTTTAATGGCTTCTGGGTTATCCGATTCCGCTACAATCTGGGGATAAATACCACGATCGCCTAATACTTTGTCAAACCAGCTACGGGTCTTGCTTCCCTTTTGACGGGTTACACAGGGTTGAAGATTTAATTGTTGCGCTTCAATGGTCGGGATACCCCACCATGGGTGAGACTGCCCCACCACAACATACAAGGCGATAGACTGTAGCGTACAAACTTCTAGCCGTTCTAGTCGCTCTTGTTCTCCTTCTAACTCTCCTTCCACCAGCACCAGATCAGTGCGATTATTCAATACTTCGTCTATCACTTGGGTAGTAACGCCGGTGTGAAGACTAGCAAAAAGGTTCTGATATTCATTTTGAAATTGGCGCGTCCATTTTGGCAGCAAATAGACGGAAACTCCAGGTGTGCCCCCAATTCGCACTTGCCCCACACTCAAGTGACGAACGTCCGTCAAGCGAACTTCCGCTTCGGCTACCAATCGCAAAATTTGCTCCGTATATTGCTGCAGAAGTTTACCCCCGTTGGTCAGCTCTACCCCACGTCGCAACCGCTTAAACAACCGTATCCCAAGCTGATCTTCCAGCTCTTGGATGTGCCTGCTGACTGCTGGTTGCGAAAGATGCAACCGATCTGCTGCCGCACTAAAGCTTCCTTCGTGAGCGACAACACTAAAGATTTCAAGTTTACTCAGCTTGAGCATCGTAATTACACACACAAATGTTTAGTTATCGTCACGCTATTTTACAGGAAGTGCCGATGATTTGGTACTTCCCTATCGCTGTGGATGTTCAGCAGGAAGCAACAGTGGGTTAATGGATTGCGATAAAATTCCCCACGATTAGGATTTAACTTCCCCGCAAGTTCGCTCAAACTATGTCAACTGTAACCGTGATCTCCTGCTAATTCACCAAACAGTTCTGGTTAAGGTTACAGGAGTGAATGCAAGCAGTCATGCACAATAGACAAAATATAGATCGACTACAAAGGTAAATGGCGATTTATTTAGTGAAAATAAACAAACACTTAGAACCATGCCTTATCCGCTTTTGATATATCAAACCATGCTACAATCTTGATGATTAGCAATGCGTTTATACCGTCGTGTAACGGGTAACTCCTCTGTGTTGATAGCTGAATGAAAGACGGCGATACCCTGATGATAATCTGGTTGATGTTCTTCCCATTCTTGATTTCCGTCGGGTTGGCAATATTCGGCAACCGCCTTGATCGTCGCGTGAAAACCCTCTTAACGACGGGGATGATGGCAAGCATTCTCATGGCGTTGCTGCTGAACCTTCCCAACCTGGATGCCGACACCGCCCAGACTCTCCCCGTATATGACTGGGTGCCTGCGATGGGCTTGAGCGTCTCGCTCTATTTGGATGGGCTTGCCGTTTTGTTCGGGTTGATTGTGAGCGGGATTGGCGCGGTCATCTTCATCTACACTCACTTCTACTTTGAGGAGGACGACGAGCATACGCGCTTCAGCGTGTGGTTGAGCGCGTTCAGTGGGGCGATGTTGTGGTTGGTCTTGGCGGGTAATTTGCTGTTCATGTTCGTGATGTGGGAACTCACCAGCATCACCTCGTTCATGCTGATTGGCTTCTATGGCAAGAC
>CAIRDJ010000153.1 GCA_903877335.1 uncultured Chloroflexota bacterium
GATGACACCCACTCTTGACGAACTCGCTTTTAGACTTCATGAACCGCCCAGACGGCACCGCCTTTCACCCTTCCGCCGAACATGAACGCGCGTATGTGCGGAGCGCGATGCAACTACGGGTGATAGCAGGGGCGTTGTTAGGATCAAACAGCTTGCCCAGCGACGTGCAAGCGGTCATGGCAAAGCACGATGAATTGATCCGCCGACAATTTTTGAAGTTTGGCTATGCGCTCCCCTATGCTGATTTTGACGAGCGCGTGCGTCGTGCCTATCACCCCGACGATGGGGTGTGCATCCTGCAGGATGACCAGCACCAAGTCGCCGCGCTGGGCTATGTGCGGGCAAAGGTGGCATTCACGCACACGCCCTTTGCGGATGGTGCGCTGTTGAATCACGCTTCTATACGCAACCACCTGACGGAACTTGCCCCCGCCCTCAGCGCGGAGTGGATGGCAACCGCCGAAACCGAAGCCTTGCTTGCGCGGATTTTTGGACTGGGACGCGGAAGTGCCACCCAAACGGGCTTGCTTGCCAGTCGTGGGCAACAGCGACGGACGCATCGCCTGTTCAATCAACTGTTGCTGGGGCACCACGAAACGCTCACGCATGAGTTCCCCCCCTCCAGCGCGTCGGTGGTCTATCGCCCATTGGTGGACAGCTTGCAACAGGACTTCAGTCAGCTTGAAAACGGGGTGATCGTGGGGCGGTTCGTGATCGAAGATCCCCTCGCTTACAGTTCGGTTTCGGCAATGGTGCTACACAACCAAGTGGAATGGGCGTTCCATCACCTTGCGCAAGCGTTGCAGGCAACCCAACCCGAATACCTAGCGACCATCGCCGTGCCCTCGTCCATCCCGTATGCGGTCAACTTCGCCTCGCGCATGTTCGGGCAACCGATCGAGGTGATGACGTATCCGCTTGGGGACGACACCAGCGGGGATTTCCAGCGCGAGGCACTGACTGGGGGGCTATATGAGACCTTCCATCAGAACCGCGTCACCTGTTTGCTCGTCATCAAACCGGAGCACGCTTCCAACAGGTGAGCATCTTGAGGATTCAACGCACGGTCTTAGCAAGATGGTTGATCGGCTTGGTGTTGTGGGGCATCCTGACGGCGTGCGACCCGCTCGCCGCGCCGCTTGCCACCCACCAAACGATCCTTGTCACCGCCATTCCTTCCGACACGCCCCCGCCCACCGCCCTGCCCACGTTCACCTCAACCTCGCTTCCAACCGCGCCTAACGTGACCGCCACGCCCACGCTTGCGCCGTGCCTGTCGGTTGGGGGTCAAGTGCAGGAGGTGATCGAGAACTTCAGCGAGGTGGCACAGGAGAACCTGGGCTATCGGGTGTATTTGCCCCCGTGTTATACCCCATCGAGGCGACGTTTCCCCACGCTGTACTTGCTTCACGGGGCAAACTCCACCGAAGAGCAGTGGCAAGACCTGGGCACGATTGCGAAGATGGAGCAAGGGCTAGGCTTGGGGGTGCTAGCGCCGTTCATCATCGTGATGCCCGACGGGGGGGCGCTCGGCAACCTGAACAGCTTCCCACCGAATGCTTCCTACGAGACCGTCTTGCTGCAAGAGTTGGTGCCCTCTATTGACCGTAATTTTTGCACGATACAAAACCGTGACCACCGCGCCATTGGGGGGATTTCACGCGGGGGGTTCTGGGCATTGAGCGTTGCCATGCGCTTCCCGACTGTCTTTGGGAGCGTGGGAGGTCACAGCGTGGCGTTGGATGCCACCAGTTCCCCGCCCGAACATAACCCGCTGGAGCTGGCACGCAACGCCCCTAGTTTGGATGATGCCCCCTTGCGCATCTACCTCGACAACGGGGCGGATGATGCCGTCGGCTTAAGCCTGCAAACCTTCAGCGGACGCTTATCGCAACGGCAAGTCCCGCACGCTTACGTGATTCACCCAACGGGGGGACATGATGAGGCGTACTGGTCTAGCCACATCGGGGAGTATCTGGAGTTCTACAGCAAGAATTGGGAGAAGTCCCTAGCCAACCTACCCAGCTGCCTAGACCCCTCCCCGTAATAGATTCAAGAACAGATTCAAGCAACCATCACAGGAGTTGACGATGTTCACCAAGATTCAGATGACCAACTTCAAATCGTGGAAAGAAAGTGGGCAGGTACGACTGGCACCCCTAACCGCTTTCTTTGGGGCGAACAGTTCGGGCAAGAGTAGTTTGTTGCAGATGCTCTTGCTCATCAAGCAAACGACTGAATCTCCTGATCGAAACATCGTCTTGAAAACCGACGGTTATGTGGATCTAGGAACGCCCAGTGAGATGACCCATGCCGAAACAGATTTCATGCGCTTTGCTTTGGCGTGGGACTTCCCTCCGCCCTCATCAGATGGAACGTCGTTGAGTGAAATTCGCATCACCGTTCCCAATTCCAACCAAGCGATCACCCTGACGGGCATGGAGTTTGAAACAAACTTACGGATAGATGCCACCAAGACGCATGTGGAATCTATCCGCTACCACTCCCCTCAAGACAACTTTCAGGTTGAACTCAAACGCGCTGACAACAATCAGTATGCCATACGCTTGCAGGTCAACGGGGTAGAGCCACAACGTCCGCAAGGGCGACCGCGCGTCAACATGAAACCACAAAAGTCATACGGCTTTTCTGATGAGGCATTGCGCTTCTATAGCGACACCCAGTATCTAGCCGATGTCGTGCTATCGTTTGAGCAACAATTTCAACGGGTGCATTATCTGGGTCCGCTTAGAGACTACCCCAAGCGCATTTACAAATACAACAGTGAACGTCCCACCAACGTGGGCTTGAGGGGGGAGGATGCCATCAATGCGTTAATCGCCACCAAGCATGATCGGCAACGTGCTTACCCCCAGACTGGGAAACAACCCTCTGTTGAAGAGCGCGTTGCCCAGTGGTTGGTGACGCTGGGGTTAGCGCATTCCTTTAAGACCGTCCCTCTAGCAGATGGACGGTCGGAATATGAGGTGCGCATTCGCCGACATCCCGAAAGCCCAGAGGTGGTGATGACCGATTTGGGGATTGGGCTATCGCAAGTCTTGCCCGTTCTCGTCCTGTGTTACTATGTGCCCGAAGGCTCAACCCTCATCTTAGAGCATCCCGAATTACACCTTCACCCCTCGATTCAAGCAGGGTTAGCGGATGTCTTGATTGATGTGATTCAACGGCGGAAGGTACAAATCATCTTAGAAAGTCACAGCGAGCATTTGTTGCGTCGGTTACAACGTCGCATCGCTGAAGATGCACTGACACGCGATCAAACTGCTTTGTATTTTTGCCACCTTGAGGGCGGGGTGTCGCAATTGACCACGCTTGAACTGGACGAGGGGGGCAACATCTTGAATTACCCGCGCGATTTCTTCGGCAATATGACGGAGGACATGTTTGTGATGGCGCAAGCTGGCATCAGAAAACGGCACACCCCCCGATGACGCACCATTACATACTCGATACGAATGTGATCGTTAACGCGCAAGGGGATCGCTCACCACAGACCGCCACCGCGTGCATTGAAAAGTGTCAGTATTTGCTGTATCGCTGTTTAGCTGGGGAATTTGAACTGGTCATAGATGTGGGTCAACACGGTAGCGATGTGCTTGCTGAATATCAACAGCAATTCCAACACTATCAAGGGGGCTATGGGGAGCTATTCATCCGCTGGCTTTTGAATCATCTAGGGCAACCGCAAATCATCGAGATACCCATCACGAAAACCGATCAGCACACCTATGAGGAATTTCCGCACGAAGATGCACGGTTGCGCACGTTTGA
>CAIRDJ010000154.1 GCA_903877335.1 uncultured Chloroflexota bacterium
GGGCAACCAAGGCACACTGATGGCGACCACCTGTAACACCGGCCCCAAGATAATCACGGGAACAGATACCCCTAAAATGGCAACACTCATCGCCAAGTAATCAATATTGGTGTTGCGGTTGATGCCCGCCAAAATGCCCAACGGCACGCCAATCACCACCGCGACCAAGATGGAAGCCAAGCCCAATTGGGCAGAAACGGGAAGCTGATCGCGGAAGTAGTCGTTCACACTTTGACTTCGAGATTCATACGACGGACCAAAGTTCATCCAGCGTAAGGTGGCGGGTGCGCCGATGATGGTCGCGGTAGTGGGGTTCGCCTCGTCAAATGTTGCGCTTGCCAACCGCACGCGGTCAACGCTTATCCAACCCTGTACCCCGTCCGCCGTCTTCACTTGGACATAATCTTGATTGTTGTTGAGTTTGAGCGCGGTTAATTCGGTAGCGGTGGGCACTTCCTGAATCACTTCGCCCCCGTTGCTCCCCTTGTCACGCAGGTTTGCAGGGACGTTCCCACGCAAAAACGGCACGGGAATATTGATGAGGTAATCCTCAATGACCGAGGTTACTTGATAGGGCATCATCACACGGCGCGGAAACGCCAGTTTAACCGCATCCCCATTTTCATCCTCAATGCGTTCTAGCCCCGCATCTTCGCGGTCAAGCGTCAAGCCATAGCTAAACTCCCCATAGGTGAAGTTAGGGACTGCAACGCCCCCCACATAGTTTACATAGCGAAACCAAAGGGGATCATCTAAGCCATACTTGGCTTCAATGTTCTTGACGATATTCGGGTCTAGGGGGCGTTCCCCTACCGAGTCAAAAGGACCGCCAGGGATGGCGTTCATCAGCATGAACGTGATGAGTGAAACCGCAAACATCACCAACAACGTCCACAGAAACCGACGGATGACAAAACGAAACATGGTCTAGCGTCTCCACATAGGAAAGAGCAAAGTGGTAAAAAGGCAATTTATTTCCATACTGAACACACAAACAATCTATTTTCACAAGCATTAAGTGGCATCTTGGGAGCAATCAATAATCACTTTCACGAACATTTCATTTGTGCAAAATACAGAAGGGGGGACTTTCATCCCCCCTTTGCGTGACAGGTTCAAGGAATTGAACGGACTACAGTTCGACTACTTGTTCCAGTGTGCGTAAACTTCAAAACCTAGCAAGGAGTAGGTACGTTCGGTCAACGCTGGGTTGTTCATGCGGAGTGTAGTATAGAAGTAGATTGGAGCAACAGCTGCGTCGGTGTTGACGAGGATGTGTTCAGCTTGTGCATACAAATCTTTACGCGCTTCGTTGTCATTGAGTAAGCGAGCTTCTTCAATGAGGGCATCAAATTCTGCGTTAGACCAGTTGGTGTTGTTGTTGCCAGAGGAGCTGTGGAACACGTCATAGACGAAGGAGTTTGCATCGGGATAGTCCCAACCCCAGCCCAAACGCCAAATTTGAGGAGCGTCTGCAGACAAGGTTTCGAGGTAAACACCCCATTCTTGGCTAGAGATTTCGACGTTAACGCCGAGCGTTTCTGCCCACATTTGTTGAACCGCGGTTGCGATTTGTGCGTGTGCTGCAGATTCGTTGTGTGCCAAAGTCATAGCGGGCATTTGGTCAACAGTGATACCCTTTTCGTCCAAGTAGGATTGGAGTTCTGCCTTAGCAGCTTCTGGGTCAGAGGTGATGCCGAGACCGTCGTAGTTTGCTTGTGTGGGACCACCAGCAACATCTGGGCGGGTGAAGAAGCCGGCGGGTTCTTGGCCACCCTTGAGAATGTTGTCGATCAAGCCTTGACGGTCAATTGCCATGGAGAATGCACGGCGAACGCGAGCATCGTTGAATGGTTCTTTTTCAACATTGAAGCCGTAATAGTAGGTGTACTTGGAAGGACCAGCGAAGAAGGCTTGAGAGAGTTCAGCATCAGCTAGGATGCGGTCAATTTCTTCGGAAGGAACAGCAGCAACATCAAGGTTGCCGGCTTCAAATTCTGCCAAAGACGGTGCACTGTCATAGTTGAACATGTGAACTTCGTCAACTTGAGCAGCACGCATGTAGTCGGTGCCAGGGTAGAAGGGGTTCTTGATGAGGATGACGGATTGGTCGTGATTCCATTCCTTGAGGGTGAAAGGACCGTAGGATTGGAAGTTTTCATCTTCGATCCATTCTGCGCCAACTTCTTCGATCAACCAGCTTGGGGTTGCGCTGAATTGCCACATGGTGAAGATCGAACGGAGGTAGCCGGTTGCAGCAGGAACGGTGATAACCAAGGTTTGGTCATCAACAACTTCGAGACCCAAATCTTCTGCAGCACCTTCACCGAGGTTGAAGGCTTCGCCACCTGCTACCACGTTGTAGAGTACGAAAGCGTAGTCTGCAGCGGTTGCGGGATCAAGGGTGCGTTGGATGGTGTAAGCGAAATCAGCAGCGGTCACCATGCGAACATTACCGTCTTCGTCGGTAACTTCTACAACTTCGCCAGCTTCTTCGTCGTATTCAACCCATGGAACATCGTTGCGGATGCTGAAGGTGTAGGTCAAGCCATCTTCACTGATTTCCATGCTTCCCATACCGTTCTTGATTTCGAGGGTTTCTTCATCGAAACCGATCAAGCCTGCGAAGGTGTTGGCAATAACAGCAATGGAGCTAGAGTCAGTAGCAATAGCAGGATCAAGGGTGGGAACATCGCTGGGACCAAGAGCAGCACCGTCGGTGACGATCTTCAAGTCTTGTGCGCCAACGATACCGAAGGAGAAAACGAGAATGAGCAAGGCAATGCTCAAGCTCATCAAACGGGTAAATTTGTTCATGGATGGAATCCTCCTGAAGAACAATAATTTTTGTTACTTACGTTATAGAATGCTCACTGGAGCCATTCTATAGTAACAATAAAAATACGCCTGTGCAAGGTTAGTCTCATTTTCCTAAGAAAACTTTTCTGGCACTAGCGCGCTGTGCTGCCCCATGTTGCCCAGCAAGCGTAGGGTTTTGCCCCCACACCTCCCCTCAACCTTTGCTAAAATGGGGTTAACCTTATCACCATGATTTCCTTAGAGAAGATGATGCCCATTTATCCTGATGATGAAGACGTTCCCTTCCGTTTGCCCCTAGCTCAAGGTTACACGCCTTCCGATGATGAAACGGAAGAATTGAAACTACCCCACAGGACGACCGCACCCGATCTCCATAACCAACCGACTCTACCGCTGGCGGATTCCACGGCTAGACAAAGCGTGCAAGTGCCACGCATTGCCCCCAGCTTTGCCCACTCACAACCCAGCATTCCCCCTCCTTTACCCAGCATGCCCCCCGCACGCCCCGCCCCATCCACCCCGAAACGCGCCCCATCACGCACATGGATGAATGCCTGGGGGTGTTTGCCCAGTGGTTGCTTGATGGCGTTGGTTGGGTTACTGGTGACGTTTTGTGGTGGCTTAAGTTTGGTGACGTTGGGGGCGTTGTTGATCGCCAACAATCGCATCACCCCCATCCTAGAGGAACGCTTGGCAACCGTGCAAACCTATCAGGCTTTTGAGAGTACCTTTTATTATGACCGTCACGGGGCGTTATTGTACGAGGACTTCAACGAAGGACGGCGCGTTAAGGTTGACCTGGCACAAATCCCACAAAGCCTGATTAACGCCACCATCGCGCTAGAGGACGATAATTTCTACACCAACCCCGGCATTGACTTTGGCGCAACCCTCCGCGCGACCTTGCAGTTTGTGGGGGCGTTAGAGGGGGACAGCGGCGGCAGTACCATCACCCAGCAGTTGGTGCGCAACATCGCCTTTGATTATGCCTACCGCACCGAGCGTAGCGTACAACGCAAGATCGAGGAAATTGTCTTGGCATTTGCGCTCACCCAACGCTTGAGTAAGGACACGATACTCGAACTTTACCTGAATGAAATCTACTATGGCAACTTAGCTTATGGCGCACAAGCTGCCGCCCAAACTATTTTTGGGAAGGATGTGAGTGAGTTGACCATTGGCGAGTCCGCCTTGCTGGCAGGCTTGCCTCAAGCACCCTCTGAACTGGATCCGTTGAGCGCAGACGCTGACGTACAACAGGAGGTGGAATTGCGGTGGCGCAATGTCTTAGACGCGATGGTGCGCGAGGGCTATTTAACCGATGAACAACGCGCCCAAACCCTGCGCGAGGGGTTACAGTTCTACACCCCCGACACCCCTATGCGCGCTCCCCACTTCACGGTCTATGCGCAAAGTGAACTGGATGAACTCTTGCTTGACATCGGAATTTTGCCCCAAGAAGTCGCGCTCGGTGGCTTGAGCGTGTATACCACGGTGGACTTGCAAATTAACAACATGGTGCAAGATGCGATCGCCAATCAGGTCAATCAGCTTCGCGCCAACAATGTGAGCAACGGCGCGGTAGTGGTCTTGAAGCCCCTCACAGGGGAAATCTTGGCGATGGTGGGGAGCGCGGATTATCAGAACGATGCCATTGATGGGCGCGTGAATGTGGCAACCGCCCTGCGCCAGCCGGGTAGCACCATCAAAGCCTTCACCTATGCCGCGGCGGTGGAAAACGGATTTTCCCCTGCAGACGTGATCTGGGACACCCCCATGCGTAGCATCCCTGTGCCCGGTCAATCCACGTGGCCCCTCAATTATGACAACACCTATCATGGTGCGGTCAACATGCGCCAGGCACTTGCCAACAGTTACAACGTGCCCGCCGTGAAGGTCTTGCAGCAGGCGGTAGGGACGGAAGGACTGCTCAACTTTTTGAACCGCTTTGGCTTTGTCAGTTTGGGGACAGACCCCAGTTTGTATGGGGCTTCGCTCACGCTGGGGGGTGGCGAAATCACCTTGCTGGAACTGACCAGCGGCTACAGCGTGTTCGCCAATCATGGGGCGCGTGTGCAACCCACCGCCATCTTGTGCGTGGTCAAGTCGGACGGCACGCTGTTGTATCAATACGAAACCACCTGCCCACAAGGGGACGTTAGCCCCCAAACGGTGGCGCGGAACGGCTTGGGCGTGCAAGTGCTTGACCCACGCATCGCCTTCTTGATCGGTGATATTCTGGGGGATAACAACGCTCGCACCCCTGCTATGGGGAGCAATAGCCCCTTGCGAACCGACGGCATCTACAGCTCGGTCAAGACGGGCACCACCAATAACCTGAAGGATAATTGGACGGTGGGCTTCACCCATAACGTGGTGGTGGGCGTGTGGGTGGGCAACAGCAACGGCGACCCGATGGTGAACTCCACCGGGCTGACGGGAGCTGCACCCATCTGGAACAATGTCATCACGCGCATTTACACCACCCCCGCCTATTTTGAATCGTTGACCGTAGGAGGGACGCACCAACCCGACCAAGCCACTCCGCCCGATGGCATCGCCTTACAGACCGTGTGCGATGTCAGTCGTTTAACGGATGGTCAGGGCGCGTGTTCGGCAACGGTTGCCGAGTGGCTTTTGACCACGCCCCCCACCAAGCCCGACGAAAACGGGAACTTGGTCTATCAACAATTGGCAAACCTGCCCAATGAACCGCGCAACGATCAACCCTTTGTGCAAGAGGTGTCGCCGGGGGTGGTCATGGTGCGCGTGCACAGCATCCCCAGTCAAATCGCCGCGGGGATTCAATTCAGCAATTTACCGCCCAACGTTCCCACCCCGCCCCCACCGCTTTATTGTCAAGTCCCGTTTGGGTTGCTCAACGTGCCAGCGCAAATGGCGGATCAAGTATTCCTGAAACCACCCATCCACCCTGCTGATGCGGTGGAAGCAGAACTGTATGCGCGGGCGCAGGGCTTGGCATATCTGCCTACCATCGCGTGTTCAGTGGAATTACTGAACGCCAATGTGAGCGCACAAAGCCTGACGGCAATCATTCAGCAACCCGCTAACGGGCAAGCCATCTCACAGGGAATCCCGATCATCGGCACAGTACAATTCACGCCCGACCAAGCCCAATTTTATAAGCTGGAGATCATCGGCGGACAGTTCCCGGAGTGGATAAC
>CAIRDJ010000155.1 GCA_903877335.1 uncultured Chloroflexota bacterium
AATGGGATGCCCACAGGCGAACATGGCTAATGTGCCATTGTGGTGGGGAAGTTTCTCGATGAACTTCTCCCCATATTCGCGCGGGTTCAGGCGGTCTTCTTCTCCTAACATCATCAAGATGGGCATGCTCATGTGGGGGGCATAACTCATGCTGATGTCCCCCCCCGCATCAATCATGTGGACAATGGCGCGGATCCATTGTCCAACAAACTGCTTGGCGTTGGTGATCCCATGACGCGCCATCAACTCCGGATCATTTTCTAGGAAGGTGGCGGGGGCGTTGCGCTGGGCAATCGGGCGCATGCTTGCCCCAAAGTACCCTACCGAGCCAACCGTTGCCACCGAAAGAAAGCGGGTGGGTTGTCGCCCTGCCGCAATCAACGCCACTTCTCCCCCGTCGGAATAGCCAAAGAGGTGCGCTTGTTCAATGTTGAGCGCGTCCATGAAGGACAGCAGGTCGCTGGCATCGCGCTCATAGAAATCATCGGGGAAGTCGCGTTGAGGGGGGCGAGATTCCCCATAGCCCCGCAAGGTCACGCCATACACATGATAGCGAGTTGCCAACCAATCCAGCACATGACCTAAATCGGTGCGTGCCGTCCCAAGCCAACCGTGAACAGCAATCAACGGAACGCCCGTTCCCAACTCCTCATAGTGCATCTTAAAATCTGCTAACTGTGCAAATGGCATCTTACTTTTTCTCCTGCATAACATCTCCAAGGGTGACACCCATCCGAACGATGCCAAGCGTACCACACACCAAATAGGTGGCAACGCTCACCCCATGAAACAGCAACCCCATCGCCAAAGATGTGGTGGCACTGAACCCCAATAGGTTGCCCGCCGCCAATACCGCATTCTCTAGCGGACCCACCGAGGCAACTGATAGCGGCACGGCGATTGCCAGGGAGGCAAGCGAGGCGATTAAACCGCTTAAAAGCCACGTATCCAACGGCACGCCTTGCACCGAGATTTGAATCAAGTAAATGGTGACAATCGAGATGCCCCATGAGATGATCGTCCACGCTACAGCGAATAACAACTTGCGCCAATTCGTGAGCGGTCGTAACCCGTCCAACACCTGATCGAGTAACTCGGTGAGATGCAACCGCTTGAGGAAGGGCAGGCGGTTCAAGAACCACGTCAAGAGTTGATGGGCAAGCGTGCGATAGCGTGCGAACGCCAGCAAAACCCCAAAGCCCACCACCGCCAACACGCTGAGTGTGCGCACGGTGAACGCGATTTCGGCAGGGATTGCTGTCAGTTGGGTGAAGCACAACCCCAACAAACTCAACACGAACACCAAATCCAGCAACCGCTCCACAATAATGCTGGTGGCGGCGGTGGCAATGGGGATGCCCTCACGCTGTGCCAACACAGACCGCGCCACTTCCCCCAAGCGCAACGGAATCTGATTGAGCAACATGGTGATCGAGAACATGTAGAAGGCGCGTTCGGTGGAAAGCTGGTCATTGACCAAACCGCGCCAACGCACCCCGCGCGTCCACAGCGACAAGATCGCCATCACGAACGATGCAAGCAGCAACCAGACGTTGGCAGTGATGAGACTGGCATAGATTTGTTGTAGGTCAATGCTTCTAAGTGCAAACCACATCAGTGCCCCGCTGACTAGGACACTGATGAGAATGAGTAAGACACGACGAACCATGCGAAATACTTCCCAATGAGTAACGATTTCCCTGTATTGTTGGGGTCAGATCGCTACTTGTCTAGTCTAGGGAATGATGAGTACCTGCCCAACTGAGATTTTAGTGGGGTCGGTAATGCCATTCACAGCGGCAATCTGTTGATAGGGCACGCCAAAACGCAACCCGAAGGTGAATCCTTGTCACTTTCAGCAACCACCTTTTAACGCATTGCGTCCCCCTCCGCAAGCACAACCGCCACGGTCAAACCAAACTCTTACCGCATCGGCGCGTGAGTTGGGCGAATTAAAGCTATGACCGCCCAACACCACCGAGAAGGTGTTACTCCGTCGCAGGGACAAAGTTCACGCGGAACATGCTTGACCACAGTTTGCCCGTGATGAGGTAGTTATCCTGTTCGGGATCATACGCAATGCCGTTCAAGACCGCGTTTCCGTCTAAACCGTTGCGCGTCGCCTCATCCAAAAGCTGACTGACGTTCACCACGCCATCTACGCGCCCAGTGGATTTGTCAATGCGCACGATGGTATCGGTCATCCAGACATTCGCCCAGATATGTTCCCCCACACATTCTAGCTCGTTGAGGTTCTCGACGGGCAATCCGTACAGCGTGACGGGGATTCGCGCTTGGGGTTCAAACGTGGTTGCGTCGCGCACGGTGAGCGCACTGCTCCCGTCGCTCATGTAGAGATCGCTCCCGTCGTAACACAAGCCCCATCCCTCGCCACTATAGGGCAGGACGGAATCGGGAACGAAGGTGGCTTCGTCTGCGCCTGCTTCCAACTGATAGACGATCGCGCCTTGTTCGCGCCATGAAATTTGAATCAGGCGGTCATCCACCCGCGCCAAGCCTTCGGCGAAGATTTCTTCCGGAAGGCTGAATTGGCGCAAGACTTCGCCCGTTTCGATGTTGACACTCCGTATATCCGACTCACCGTATTGACCGGTGCTTTCGTAAAAGACTCCCTCATGGATGAGCAACCCTTGCGTGAATGCGAGGGGATCATGGGGGTAGGTTGCCAACACTTCAACGGTGAGCGTTTCAACCGCTTCAAAGGGTGGGGTGGTTTGTTGGGCAAACGCCACCGATCCCAGCAATAATCCCGACAGCAACAAACCGCTTATTAATATACGCATTGAAAAACCTCGCTAAAACTCAACCAAAGTATGGCTCGCATTGTACCTGATCTTGTGCATACATAGTAAGAAAAGTGCGATTTAACAATTCAAAACCCGCAGTTCATGGTAGAATCAGGATCAAATTAGGTTAAAGAATCCTTTCAAAGTAGGATAGTTAGGAACAATTAGGAATGCGAATGATTGAACTTAGCCCACAAGGTTTAGAACTCACACAGATTATTCCCGGCATGATGCGCTTGGACACTTGGGGAATGCGTGGGCAAGCACTGCTGGACTGGATTAAACAGGTCATGGGGATGGGGTTGACCTCCTTTGACCACGCCGACATCTATGGTGGCTATGGCAACGAAGCCCTGTTTGGGGATGCCCTGCGCATAGAGCCTAGCTTGCGCCATCAGATGCAATTGGTGACGAAGGGGGGGATTCAACTCATGCACCCCAACCGCCCCGATATTGTGGTGAACCACTACAACACCACCGCTGAACATCTCATCCGCTCGGCGGAACAATCCCTCCTCAACTTGCACACAGACTATCTTGACCTGTACTTGGTACATCGTCCCGATATGCTCATGCACCCCAGCGAGATTGCCGAAGCGTTCTATCAATTGCGCAACAGTGGCAAGGTGCGTCACTTTGGGGTGAGCAACTTCACGCCCAGTCAATTCACCTTGTTGGAAGCGTATCTCGATTTCCCCTTGGTGACCAACCAAGTGGAGTTCTCGGTCTTGCACCTTGACCCCCTATATGATGGCACGTTCGATCAGGCGTTGCTAAGTCCCTACGCCCCCATGATCTGGTCTCCGCTGGCGGGTGGGCGGTTGTTTGGCGCAACCGATGATCCCCAAGCGCAACGGGTGGTTGCCGTCTTAGAGGAAGTTGCCCGTGAGGTGGAAGCACGCGATATTGATAGCGTGGCGTTGGCGTGGATTTTACAACACCCTTCCAACCCCACCATCATCACTGGCAGCGGCAAGATCGAACGCTTGCAAAGCGCGTTAAACGCGACCGAGCTAACCCTCAGTCGTCAGCAATGGTTTAGAATTTTAGTCGCTTCATTGGGGCATAACGTCCCCTAAGTGCCAAATTGTTGAACCTGTATATAGATTGAGTGAATGGTAGAAAAGCCCATGCCAGAAAAGAAGACCATTACCGATACCGTCAAACGCCTTCAGTTGGATGATCTTGCTATGCCAGTGGACGTGACCATGCCATGCAACCACTCCGATTATCATCAGGCAGAACCGTGGTTGTGGGTGTTGGATATCCCAGAGCAACCTGCCTCTGTCTCCCGCGAGGATAGCTAATCATGGGGGCAACCGATCACCGCGCCTTAGCGGGGGAGCGTTCGGTCTCCTTTGCCATCATCACCGTGAGCGACACGCGCACGCCCGAAACTGACGGCAACCATCACTATCTTTCGGCACGCTTGAACGAGCTAGGGCATCAGGTGGTTTTCTATCACAT
>CAIRDJ010000156.1 GCA_903877335.1 uncultured Chloroflexota bacterium
GATTAATAGGCTCAATGTAATGGTTGCGGTGTACCAAAATGGCTCGGGAAATAAACGAATCAGGGTATCCCAATAGTAAAACAACCATGAGTCCCCTTCAAAAAATAGACTATGAAACGCGGTGAAGAAGCTATCCCATGCTACAGTTGCAGAGAACACACAAGCTAAGATTAGCGCAAGAATTAATAGATTTGTAAAGCGCAATGATGTTGGCAGAATATTCCATTCGTCACGCCATGCCACCACGAAACATCCCAGCAGGATGATCGAGCAAGACGGAAGTACCAACGCGAATAAATGTTGTATGACCTGTTGCACATCAGTCATGTGACTAACTTCACGCTCATTGTAAAGGTGGCATTGCTCTTGAACATTGGCTACGGGCATACAGGATTGCGAGGGCATCGCATCCGCATCAATCGACTTTTGGGACAACCAGACATCTTCATAGCGATGCAAAAGAAAATGGATCGCATCCGACGCAAGTTCCACACGTTGTTGCGTGCTAAATCCATATACGTCCGCTTGAACCCAGGGAAGGCTATAGGCAATCTCAAGGAATGCTTGAGAGATGAGTAATCTAACCGGAAGCGCAATGATGAGGATTCCTAATGCAAGTGACATCAAACTAGAAGTTATAAATTTAGCGTAGGGAGGCATAATCATTACCGGCTACAAAATTGAATACGATCGAGTCAATCATCCACTCCACGGGCGCATTATTATCGGTGAAAACGACCGAGCTAGGTGCTAAAGGCACATGCGTTGTTTCCGCGACCTGAAGCAATTGGACAAGTTCGATCGGGGTTGCTGAGGAGTTTCCTAAACGTGCAAGGTTAGCACCCAGATTAGCTTCATCCGTCGTTTGTTGGGTGGCTACGAGAATCGTATTGAAAGTGTTGGGAACATCCATTGCATGGACACTGGGATACACTGCCAAAAGTGTTTGTGACATCGCGTTGACCAATCTTCGGTCTGTGGGTGTTCGCCCAACATTGATAACCACAACACCATCTCCTGTTAAGCGTTGTTTGATCTCCTCAAAGTATTCTACCGTAGTGAGATGCCAAGGAATATATGGGGGGCGATATGCATCAATTCCGATTAAATCATATTGATGCATTGCATGTTTTAGCCCATATCGTCCATCTGCCACGATTACTTCAAGACTTGGCATCTCGGCAGTATTCATCCCAAAGAATTGCTTTCCAACTTCTACAATCTGTTTGTCGATTTCGATGCCATCAACTTTTACATCAGGGAATAGGTGAAAAAGTTGCCTCGGAATTGTGCCAGCAGCTAACCCAATAATTAAAGCATTTTCAGGAGCTTGTATGGAATCAGGAGCATTAAAAAAGGGTGCTACTCCAAAGAAGTCCCAGGTTAGCCCATAAAACACAATAGTCGGATGCCATTGGCTATGAATCCCTTGCCCCTCATTAAGGAACAGGTAGCGAAACCCTCGTGAATCTTCTTGCACTTGAATGTAATTGTAAGCACTTTCATCCTCATAAAGGACAGTAAAGCCCTCTCCTAATGAAGCGCGGGTGATACTGGGGAAAAATAACCACCCCATGAGCAGGTTAATCAGCACCAACATCAGATACCACCATGCAAAGCGTTTTAAGTGTACGCTCATCCCAACCCATCCGATCACGTATCCAAACGCACCTAAAACGAGAAATGTCTGTATCGTGCCCAGTGCTGGAATCAAGATGAGGACAGGTAGAAACGTGCCAATAAGACTACCAAGTGTGCCTACTGCATAAAGTTGCCCAACAGTTTTTCCTGATGATTGAATATCAGAAACGGCTAATCGAATTGCAAACGGGGAAATCATACCCAACAGCGTGATCGGGACGGCGAAAAGCACTAAAATAGTGATGAATGCACCTAGTGCCAACGGGACTGCCAAACTATTCATTGCGATGGATGCCCACCGCAAAATTGGAATGGACATAATAGGCATCAAGGTGCAGAAAAAACTACCCCAGATAAACAATCGGTAGAATAGAACAACAGATGGATTTCGATCTGCGAGTCGCCCTCCCAAAAAATAACCTAACGTTAGGTAGAGTAGCATTAGCCCAATCACATTTGCCCAGACAATGTTGCTTGCCCCAAAAACGTTGCCAATTAAACGTGAAACGGATAATTCAACACCTAGGGTAATCAACCCGGAGGTGAATATTGCAATGCGCAAGTGGAAGGTAGAATAGAAACGTTCAATCATAATAGTCTCGGCTTCTGGCTCAGTGCATGCTTTAAGTCATCCCCATAGCGAATGGTAATGGTAGGAATGTTGGCGGAGTGCAACAGAAATTCGTTGGACACAATAGATTGTGTACTTCTAAAACTCTGCGGCTCTACCAACACACAAAAGATTAGAAAGCCTCTTTTTTTCAAAGCGATAGCTTCGTTCACCCAAAGGCTTTCCGTGTTGGATGTCAGTATGAGAATAGGTGCGCCACGCCGAATGAGATGCGTGTGCTGAGTTAAAATGTCCCTTAGACCTATTGCCGCTCTACGATGAATGGTGGCAAGATGATGTTGTATTCTGCGTTCTAGTTGCAACTGTCTATCAGGTGGATAAAGTATAGATTCCGTATCGTAAGCAATGTAGCCCATTGAATATTGCTGGCGCACAAAATAGTGTGTCACGCTCGTAGCAATTACAACAATATATTCAGCAATGGAGAAGTCTTGCAAGCGGTTGTTGACCATACCCAGAGGATGGGGGTAATTCCGTTGATTTGTGTCCTGAAGCATAAAATCAACATCAAAGTCCACTATCAACCATATTTCTTTGGCTAAATCAACTTCGAATTCTTTCACCATTAGCATGTCCCTTTTGGCTGATGATGACCAATGAATGCTTCGGAAACTATCACCGTTTCTGTATTCACGCACGCTCACCGCGTTTGTTGTGACACTGTGGGCAGGGTGATTACGTCGTATCCCACCGGACAAAGTGGAGCGCGGTAAATAAATGCGATCAATCGGTACAATGCTAGGATAGACCATCAATGTGGCAGTTTGCTCTATCTTCCTGGAGATTTGAAAGATGCCAAATGGATCAATCGTTGTCATGCCAATCGGACCCAATCGATATTCTCCGCGTACATCGCACCGAGTTTTAACCTGCCATGTAAATGAAGAGTACGGGGAAATGAACGGAATGACCACATTCGCGTGATGCGTGGACAACGTGGAATGGTCTTCAACCTCTAACCATAGCTTAGGAAGCCATGTGGTGTTGTGCAGTTGCATAACCTCTACAAGTTCTTGTCCAACCTGAACCTGTAGCGATGAGGTTATTCGTTTTAGCTTCAACCCTTGTACAGAAGCAATAGCCCAACCATAACTTAGCAATACCAACAGAATGAGGAACAACGCAAGATTAAAGAAGAGTGATTGTTCAACGATTAGACCTGCCACGATGAAGATTGCAATTACAAGGTAGATGACTGCTTTACGCTGCGGCATTCAATTAACCTTGGGTTGTAGTTCCAGGCACGGGTGTATTCTTAAGAATATCGTTGATTATTGTTCTACTAGCTGTAATAGACTCATGGTGCATAATCAAGCGATGTGCTAAAGTTACTTCTGCCAAAGCCTTTACATCGTCGGGAATGACATATTCTCTACCTGCCATAGCTGCTCTAGTTTGAGATGTTCTAAAAAGTGCCAATGACCCTCGTGGGCTACTGCCTAAATATACTTCGGGGTGGTTGCGTGTCGCATTGACGATGTTGATGATATATTCCTTAATGCCATTATCGACATAGATCTCACGTGAAGCGCGTTGTGCAAACACCAAATCTTGAATAGATACGCTTTGGTGAATCGTTTCGATTGGATGTTGATGTTGTTGCATGGAAAGAACCATCAACTCTTCATTTGGTGTAGGATATCCCAAACGAATTCGCATCATAAAGCGGTCCAGTTGAGCCTCTGGTAGCGGATAGGTGCCTTCGTACTCAATGGGGTTTTGCGTTGCTAAAATGAGAAAGGGTTCTGGTAGAAGGTGGGTAACTCCATCCACCGTTACTTGCCGCTCTTCCATAGCTTCTAACAAAGCTGATTGGGTTTTGGGGGTGGTACGGTTGATCTCGTCTGCCAGAACAATTTGTGACATGATAGGTCCAGCGCGGAACTCAAATTCTCGTGTTTTTGGGTTAAAAATTGAAACGCCTGTCACATCGGAGGGAAGCATGTCTGGCGTGAATTGGATGCGGCTAAATGTAGCACCAATGACCCGCGCAAGTGTTTTTGCCATCATTGTTTTTCCCACACCAGGAATATCCTCAATCAGGATGTGACCGTGTGAAAGTAGCCCCAAAACGGTGAGACGGATTTCATTGCGTTTACCAATAATTACTTGGCTGACGCTTTGCGTAATCCGCTCAGCAACTTGCTGAACAATTTGATTTGATCCTGCTGAGTGCATTTTGTTTATACTCAAATAGTCAAATAATGTGTCATGAGTGTAAGTTATACCATAGGTGTTCACATAGCCAAAATTGATGATCTAGTTTTGCGCCGTTGCCGATTTCATTCAGTGGGGTATAATCCCAAGCAGAGGTCTTGTTTTTCGTTTGATGAACTTGGTTACTTGCTAACTCTAAACCTCCTTCATCGCAGACAAGTTGACGTTGAACAGAGGTTTTTCATGGTGGCAACGCGCGTACATTTTAGCGCGAAGCGCATGCATGGATTCCAGAAAACTGCGCCGAAAGATGGACCATCCTCATTGCGGTTGGTTGTGTAAGTGTCAAACTCAGTGTGGTCTGCTCAAACTGTTGCTGATCTAAATTGCCAATGAAGGGGCACCTTAGCACCCACTCTGTTTGGCTAAGTGTACACTAGCGAGAAGTGTGTGCGAACGCGCAGTAGAGTTTCTCGCGTTTTTTATTTTATGTGGGATGAGGACATGCCAAAGTATATCTTCTGCACCGGTGGGGTCGTTAGCTCAGTTGGTAAAGGTGTTACCGCTGCTGCAATTGGTCGATTACTCAAGGCACGTGGGATTCGCGTAGCTATTCAGAAACTAGATCCCTACCTGAATGTTGACCCCGGGACAATGAGTCCTTATCAACATGGGGAAGTTTTTGTCACCGCCGACGGGGCAGAGACAGACCTTGATCTTGGACACTATGAACGATTCATTGACGAGAGTTTGAATCGCACATGCAACGTCACCTCAGGACAGGTTTACAGTTACGTCATCGAAAAAGAACGGCGCGGTGACTTTTTGGGTGGAACGATTCAAGTTGTACCCCACATTACCAATGAGATCAAAAGACGAATTGCTTTGGTGGCGCATGAAACGCAAGCTGAAGTGGTATTGGTTGAGGTGGGTGGAACAGTGGGTGACATCGAAAGCCAACCGTTCCTAGAAGCGATTCGCCAGATGCGGATGAGCGTTCCAAGAGAGGATACGCTTTTCATTCATATTACGTACTTGCCTTATATTATGGCAACGGGCGAGTTAAAAACAAAACCCACCCAGCATAGCGTTCGAGAGCTACGTAGCATTGGCATTCAACCACATGTCATCATTGCTAGAACAGACTATCCCGTCACTCCAGACATCACAAACAAAATATCTCTATTTTGTGATGTTGACCAAGAAGCTGTCATTCCCCTCATTACCCACGATTTGCTGTATGAAATTCCCCTGATCCTAGAGAATGCCGGTCTAGGAAAATATATTGTTCAGCGCTTAAAACTCAACCCTGCTGAACCAGAACTGTCACAATGGAAGAGCATCATTGCAAATATGAGAGCCGCCAACGAGGTCATTCGCGTTGCTGTTGTGGGGAAATATGTTGAATTGCATGACGCCTACATGAGCGTAAAAGAGGCACTCTTTCATGCAGCTACTGTATTTGGTAAGAGAATAGAAATTGTCTGGGTGAATTCGGGCGACCTTGAAAAAGCAATCGGGAACGACAAGATTGAAAACGTGGACGGTTTGGTTGTGCCTGGAGGTTTTGGTTATCGTGGCGTAGAGGGGAAAATTCTTGCTGCGCGCTACGCACGTGAAAATCGGGTTCCGTACCTCGGATTGTGCTTAGGGATGCAAACTATGTGCATTGAGTTTGCTAGAAATGTCCTAAATCTGTCAGGAGCAAACAGTTCAGAGTTTAATGAGGGTACACCTCATCCGGTAATTGATCTAATGTTAGAGCAACGTTCCATTACAGAAATGGGTGGAACGATGCGCTTGGGTTTGTACGAGTGTCAATTGAGCGAAGGTTCGATTGCTCATCAGGCGTATCAAACCGATCAGGTGCAAGAACGCCATCGCCATCGCTTTGAATTTAATAATCGCTACCGTAGTCGTTTTGCAGAGAATGGGATGCGATTTAGTGGGATGAATATTAAAAATAACCTGATTGAGATTGCCGAAATTATCGACCATCCGTTCATGTTAGGCTCACAGTTCCATCCCGAATTTACGAGCAGACCAACGTCTCCGCACCCACTCTTTGTTCAATTCATTGATGCTTGTATTAAGCACAAACTGCCTTAGCCATTCGATTACTTGAGGAGTTTCACCCATGTCCGTCGCAGACTTAATCAAATCTTTACCTAAATATGAATTGAATCTTCGCTTTGAAGCTGCGGTTCAACGCGAAACAATTTTGACGATTGCAGATGAAAACGGTATTCCAGATCAAGTTAGGCGCTTTGACAGCATCGTCCAGCTATACAAAAATCCAGAATCGAAACGCTTCGGAGAGCTAATCAACCATATCGCATCCTGGATGAAGTATGAGGACAATCTGGTACGTGCTGTCTATGACATGGGCGTGTTGCTAAGCAAAGATAATGTTCGATATGCGGAGGTTAGCATCAATCCGCTGTTGTATGTCAACAATGAATTTACTTATGAAGATTTTCTCAAAGCACTGAATGATGGGACAGATCGTGTAGAGCGTGCGTGGGGCGTAGAGATCAAATGGGTAATGGCAATCTCACGCGGAGAACCGCGTCGTGGGGATGAAATTGCAAGATGGTCAACCAGCGCAACTGCCAGAAATCACAAGGTAGTGGGGATCGAACTGGACCCATTTGGCAAGAATGAGCTTTCTGAATTCAAGCGACCTTTTTCAAATGCGCTACAAAAGAACCTAAGCAGGCGGGCGTATGTCCACAAAGCCGGTGATTTTGAGCAGGCTATTGAACAGTTGGTGGCAACCAACGTCATCGATGGTTGGGATACTGCGATGTTGCCAGAGCATTTCGACCTACTCGCAGAACGGCAAATCTGTTTGAGTGTAAGCCCGTCACGTGCATTGGTATATAATCGTATTCGTAACAAGAAAAATTTCTCGCTAGAACCTCTGCTAAATCACCAAGGAAGTTGCGTGGTTTCAACAGGGTTTCCGATCTTTATGAATAGCGATTTATCGAATGAGCTGTTGACGCTGCACGAATTAGGACTTCCCTTGGAAACGATAGGAAACCTTTTAGTTAACGCAGTGAAGTATGCCCAAGTCTCAGATACTGAACGTGAGATGCGCACAGAAATCATCAAACAAGAGCTTACCCTTTTATTTGATGATTTCTATGCAACAGGTCAATTATGATACGGGTGCTTTATAGTCGACGAATCGATATCCAACACCGCGCTCCGTTAGAATATATTTCGGGTCAGTGGGGTCTGCCTCAATTTTTTCACGAAGATAATTGACATATAATCGAACGTAATGAGCTTCGTCTCGGTATTCATATCCCCAGACTTTTGCCAACAACTGTTCGTGCGTGACGGTCCAACCGGCGTTTTCTACCAAATGATAAAGTAGCCTATACTCGGTTGGACGCAACTTCACATGCTTATTGTCTATGATGACTTCTCGTCGGTTAAAGTCGATACTAAACCGATCATCAATCTTCAACACGGCTTTATTCGGTGATGTTGAGGGATTCTCAAAACGGCGTAGAACCGCTTTAATGCGGCTTGACAATTCACGCGGACCGAATGGCTTTGCAACGTAATCGTCAGCACCTAATTCTAAGCCATACACTTTATCATTTTCCTCGCCTTTTGCGGTCAGCATGATGACAGGTATTGAGGAAAATTCGCGGATCATCCGCAGTGTTTCAAATCCATCTAACTCAGGCATCATGACATCTAACAGAATAAGATCTGGTAGCTTGGTGCGGACATATTCTAATGCCTCATAACCGTTGCGAGCTTCGATTATTTGATGCCCCTCAATTTCCAGATTCATTCGGATAAAACCTATCATGCGTGGCTCATCATCAACTACCAATATCCTGCGACCATCCCGAGCGGTTGCTCGTCCTCCTACCGTAACCATAGTTGTCTTTGCCCCGCGCCTATCTACACCACAAAACCAGGAATGGCTCTTTACGGGTTGCCTGTGGCGCAACCTGCACAAAATTAGAATGTCTCCAGTGCCTAAAAATGATTGCCACCACTTCTTGAACCCAAACGCGAGATGTGACCGAACCACGACACTGATTCAAATCAACACTCGCTTGAGTTCTTGGTTTTACATTTTTTACCACGAATGCCCTGACTGCATCACGGGCTACACCGCACAAAATAAATGCATCCATATACTTGCAACGCCTCACAATATTGCTCAACACCTAGCTTGATAGCGAGAAAAGTCGTTCATGAATATACTGCTAGAATGAGGTTAGGCAACCAAACTAGCGACACACGATCGGAACGACATAAGCATTGTAACAGCATTTGTGATGATTTCATGTCACCAAACTGCGACGCGATGAGGGGAGCGCAAAAGTGTGTCATTCAACAAGACAACAGCGATTCCACTCGAATAATCGGTTGCTTGCTCACGCTTGTGTTGTCAACCCGTGCTACTCTCGACCTCGCACCATGTGCAGGCTTATTTATACTGTGCATGTCACTATTTTAGCCCCGCTCTTTTCTGTAGCGAACAAGAATGGTTAATAATCTACAATACTGCAACAGATTCCCTAATCCATGCGAGGTTTGTATGTTTGAGAACACATCAATTTATATTCACATTCCTTTTTGTCACGTGCGGTGTAGTTATTGCGCCTTCAATATCTACACAAATTTATCTCATCTCATTGAGGACTACATTGGCGCACTTTGTATTGAGCTAAAACAAGTCGCACAAAAACAACCCAATGTGAAAATAGGAACGATCTACCTGGGGGGTGGGACTCCATCATTGTTATCACATACACAACTCGAACGCATTTTGGAAACAATCCAACAATGTTTTCAGGTAGATCAACAAGCAGAAATGACGATGGAATGTAACCCAGAAGATTTACAATCCATGCAATACTGTATGGGCTTATATGAGCTAGGAATCAACCGCCTGAGCATCGGGGCACAATCATCCAATGAATCAGAGTTACAACTATTCCGTCGCTCCCACACGGCGGAAGCTGTGCCCACCGCAATTTCAAATTGTAAGGGGAGTGGCATCCAAAACATAAACTTGGATTTGATTTTCGGTGTTCCCAACAGTAGCTTGAACGATTGGCAAAGCAGCGTTCGCTACGCCTTGGATCAGAATGTACAGCACTTATCCTTGTATGGTTTAGAACTTGAACCGGGTACAGCAATGACAAAATGGGTAGAAACGAAAAAACTCATGGAGTCTGACGATGAGTTGATGGCACAGATGTATGATTGGGCGACGCTAGAACTAAGTTCAAATGGTTTTGAGCAATATGAAATCAGCAATTGGGCAAGACCATCTTTTGAATCGAAACATAATCTGCAATATTGGTGGAATGCACCCTATTTAGGTATTGGCGCAGGCGCGCACGGTTATTGCAACGGGTACCGATATTCGGTCGTGCGTGCTCCTAGTAAGTACATACGTCAAATAACTTCCGCGAATTACGATGAGTTGAGTTATCCTCTCTCTACAGCAGTTGATGAATACTATAGAGTCACCGCAGAAGATGAAATGTCAGAGACAATTATGATGGGCTTGCGGTTGGTAAAAAACGGAATTAACTTACAAGAATTTGAACGGAGATTCAATGTGTCTCTATTAGATATACTGCGAGAGCCGATTGAAGCGTTGTCCAAGCTAGACCTTGTTGAGGTAACATCAAACGCCCTCCGCATCACTGGCAAAGGGCGTTTCATCAGCAACCGTATCCTGCGTGACTTAATTTAGAATTGACGATCAAAAAGCAAGTCAATTAGATCATAAAGCAACGCTTTTACCGTTTCGGTCAAGTTTGCTTTTTCTAGTGATTGAAGTGCGAGATCATAGTGATGTTTCTCTTGAGCATAGATTTGCTCTCTTACTCCTAGTTGATCCAGCTCAGCAACGATCTTTTCAACGTCTTGATTATCAAAAGATTCCTTTTGATAATGATTCCGCAAAGTAGCACTCTGTTGCAACCCATATAGAACGGGAAGGGATTTCTTTTTAGTTAAAATATCGGTTGCTTTAGATTTCCCTGTGGTTTTTTCATCTCCCCAAATGCCTAAAATATCGTCATGTATCTGGAAAGCCATTCCCAAGTGAAGTCCAAACTCACGACAGTGGTTGGCAATGATCGCATTCTGACTGCCTATAAGCCCGCCAATATACGTACAAGCGCCGAGCAATCTAGCTGTTTTGCCCTCAATCATTTGTAAGTATTCATGGGTCGATACCTTTTCTTGTTGCTCAAAACTCATGTCAAGATGTTGCCCACAAGTTAAAGCAAGAATGGTTCGATTGATGGTATTGTGTATCTCTATCAAGATTTGACGGTCTGTTTGTGTCTCTTGCAACGATTCCAACGCGACATATACCAACCCGAATAGGGCATCCCCAATATTAATTGCTTTGGGTACCCCCACTAATTGCCACACTGTAGGTTGACCATGGCGTGTCAGGCTATTGTCCTGTATATCATCATGAACCAGCGTGAAATTATGCAGGATTTCTACCGCCGCTGCAGCGGGCAAGGCATCGTGCCAATCACCGCCGCTGCCCTCCGTAAATAAAAGAAGCAATAGGGGGCGGATTCTTTTGGCAACCATTAAGTCTATGGGATTCCCAGACGGGTCTACCCAACCAAAATGGTATAGAATCATACGACGTAACTCGACCGGAGCATCAAAACTATCGACGACATGACGTATAGAAAAGGCGATGGTGTCGCCATATCGTTCATGAAACTTGATAAAACGCTCTTTTGCAATCATCTTTGGATCAACTGACATCCTTTAAGGTCATTAATTGTTGTGTTCCCACTACACAACATGGCGATTTGTAGCTGCTTTTTGGTTATGGCAATCACTTCTGACACCGCTTCTACAGATTCTGTTGCGCTCCTTAAGAACGTAGCTGCCATTCCACCAATTTCTGCCCCAAGTGCAATCGTCTTAGCAATATCAACTCCGTTCTTTATCCCACCACTGGCAATAATTGGTAGATTCGGTGTGGTCGTTTTGGCGATTTGAATTGCCTCAGCGGTTGGATATCCCCAGTTAGCAAAAGCCGCTGCAACTTTGGCATGAAAAGCGTTAGGGGCACGGTGATATTCCACTTCGCTCCATGATGTTCCACCAGCTCCAGCAACATCAACCGCTGCAATTCCGGTATTTGCCAATTGGCTCAGTGTTTTGCTATCAAAACCCCAACCAACTTCTTTAGCGATTATGGGTACACTGAGATCACGACAAAGTTTTTCAATCTTGGGCAATAAGCCATTCCAGTTTACATCCCCTTCTGGTTGTACGGCTTCTTGCAATACATTGAAATGTAGAATCAGCGCATCTGCTTCCGCCATGTCGATGGCACGCTGAAAGTGTTCAGCAACAAACCCATAATTTAGTTGGATGACCCCCACATTGGCAAAAAGCAGTATATCAGGAGCGTATTGTCGTAGCCTGAAACTTTGTGCAAGAGATAGACTCTCTATGGCAGCGCGTTGTGACCCCAATCCCATGGCAACGCCGTGTGCTTGAGCAGCCACGGCTAGGTTACGATTAATCGTCTCCGCCATTTGTGTGCCACCCGTCATTGAAGATATGAGAATGGGTGCTTGTAATTCCTTGCCAAGAAACCGAGTCGATAAGTCAATACAAGTCATATCAATATCTGGAAGTGCACGGTGGGGCAAAAAATACCGTTCTAAACCGGTGGTTAAATTAGGAAATTGAACATTCTTTTCGAGATTGATTTTGATATGGTCTACTTTTCTTGACTCTGTGGTAGGTTCTTGAATGTGTTCGGTCATCTGTTTTTCCCTTTTTCAAACGCAACGGTTGCTATAGCAAGGTGTTTTATACAATACTACCGAAGCATCGCGTGCCCGTCAACTTGATGAGTTGCACTTGTAAGGGTTACTCAGATCGGTATAATATTGCACCATGTATTTTTGTTATGGATCATTTTCACTCCAGCAGATTGGGAAAGGTATAGAATGTCTGACCTCAAAGAAAGAATCACCAGTATCGTGGTAGAACTCTTAGGTGTAAAACCGGAAGCAGTGGTTGAAACTGCAAGTTTCCGTCAAGACTTGGAAGCTGACTCACTAGATCTAGTAGAGTTAATCATGGCTTTTGAAGAGGAATTTGGAGCGGAAATTTCCGATGCCGATGCTCAAAGAATTAATACTGTTGGTGATGCAATTGAGTTTATCAAGAAGAACCAACCCTAACTTATGCATGGCAGGTGATCTACATTAGATCACTTGCCGTCTTGTGCCCTCTAACAAAATAGCGACCGACGCTATCATCACAAATAGAATAAATCCAGTGCCAAGCCGAACGTCCAGTGCTAACCTGGACATAAGGTCTTGCCCTCCCATTCCACCCCATAAACCCAATGGCAACAATAATATGTGGGCGACCATGCCGAAACGGTGATTTGGTTGATATTTCACCAAGAGCAATATGCCGATGACATATACGATCAACAATAGAAGCTGCTGACGATAATTCCAATCGCTCAAGTTATTACGAAAGGCTTCAATAGGGGGAGCGATGGGCAATACCAAAAAAACAACAATAACATCGCCAACCAATCTCCAATGCAACGTATTTTGCAAGTGACATTTTGCGAAGCATATCCAACCCAATAAA
>CAIRDJ010000157.1 GCA_903877335.1 uncultured Chloroflexota bacterium
GAACACGCGCCCCAGTTTCATGCCACCACTGTTGAATATCACAGCAAGCGCACCACTTCAATCAACCACTTCTATGAGAAATTGCTCCTCCTCAATGACCGCATGAACACGCGTGAGGCGCAACGCCTAGCAGAGCGCAGGCACGCCACGCTGGTGGAGTTCTTGCGAGCGTTCCATGCCGAATGGGACTTGACCGAATAGGTCAAGCAGACACCCATTCATCATGGGTGTCTAGCAGGTATGCGTTAGTCTTTCTTGATGACGCGCTTCCACACGAACAACACAATCAATGCACCGATGAACGCAGGCACGAGGGCGATGCTACCGCCGGGCAGAGGCAAAATTTCAAAGACAAACCCACCGACGTAAGACCCTACCACGCCTAAAACAACATCCATGAGCAACCCTTGTTCTTTAGAAGTTCCCATGACACGGCTTGCGCCCCAACCAGCGATTGCCCCGATAATCAAAAACCCAATTAAGTTGAACATGTTCATTCCCTTTGATGTGAAGAATAAGTCTGGCAAGTATAGAGTTTTGTGTGATGTCCTGCAATCACCTTCTAGTACGTTGTAGCGGGAAAAACGTTTCTACAACATCGACAATGCATGATTAGGTGCATTTTAT
Organism: uncultured Chloroflexota bacterium; assembly: GCA_903877335.1. Taxonomy (GTDB): domain Bacteria; phylum Chloroflexota; class Anaerolineae; order Aggregatilineales; family Phototrophicaceae; genus CAIRDJ01. Next base: position 628 of record CAIRDJ010000157.1, read on the forward strand.
GCCCCCTCGCTCAGTTTTACAGCTAGGCGATTGCTTGCCATGAATCTATCTACCACCGTGCCACAATTTTACGATTGCCCCGTAAAGTGCCCGTAATCGCTCTCAAGTGGGGGCAAGTTGACATGTTTTGATAGTTTTTAGGGTGGACTGACATATTTTGAGAGGCAATTTCTCTTATGCTGTTGTTCATATTCAATTGTGTAACGAGAGGAATTTCTCATGCGTGTCGCAAGATTCTGGCGTAATCAGGCAAGTCGTTATCGTCTTGAAGGGGTACAATATCAAAATGGTCAGGTGAGCCTTGCCAACCGTCCCCAACCCATTGAACAACCTGTTGTCACTGCCCCTGTCAAAAAAGCCACCCAAGCCCAACTAGAACCTACCCACGCCTAAGTGTGATGAAAGGGGGGAAAAGTTCCCCCCCTATCCTCTGCCTTATTTGGCAAGAGCCAACTGTTGCTGTTGATATTCCACGCGCTTGACCATGATAAGTATCATTGTGCCAATCAGCGCACACAAGACCATGAGTTTCCAACTGATCTCTGCCACGCCTGCCCCGTTCTGACTCACCTCTATCACCGGATTCATGATGTAGTAGCTAGGAAATAACCATGCCACCCAGTTAGGAATGCGTGGGAACAGTTCCACCAAAGCCGGGGCATACAAAAGCAAGCCCATTGATTTGAAGGTTGCCATCAAGGCGTTGCTGTCCTTGAGCATCGAGCCAATCAAGATACCGAAAGCGGATGCCCCCACCGCGCTAATGAGCAACGTCCCCAACAGAAGCGTAGGTTGATTGCCCAGGCTACGGTTCAAGAGCAGAACGACGATGCCCATCACGGTGCTGATGGAAACGCCCATCACCATCTTGGAAAGGTATACATCCATCAACGTTGTGGGGGTTGTCACCAACGCCCCTAGCGTGCGGTGTTGTTTTTCATCCACCAATGCGGACGCTGGCAACATCGTGCCACCAATCAGAATGGTGAGCAAAACCAGCAAAGGTACTAGCCTCTGTTCCCATGTAGTGGTGTTCACTTTGCCCAACGGGATGAGGGTTACTTGGATGGGTTGGGGCAACTCCCCCACTTCCAACAAGGCGCGATCCACCGTAGCATCTATCAGCGCGAGGTCTTTCGCCAGTGCTTGCCCCCAACGCAAGGTGAGCAACTCAACCGACGCATTCGCCCGTAGGGTCTCATCTAGCCCAGTGGGCAACACCACCCCACCAACAACTTTACCGCGCTCTACATCTTGGCGCAGGGTTGCTTCATCCGCGTAAGGAATGACCTCCAGTTGGCTATAGCTGGAGAGAGTGGCGGTTACTGCCGAATCACCCAAATCAACCACGCCCAATCGCGGACGTTGAGAGAACAAATCCCCAAACACCAACGTTATCAACAGAGACAACACAATGGGATAGACAATTGCCAAGATGAAAAACAAACTTGATGTTCCATGCCGAAATTCTTTGGCGACCAGTACGCCAATGCGTCGCAAGTTCATGCGTAAATCCTCCGTGAGATGAATCCGCTTCCTAAAACCATCATGAATAGCCCAAACCCAAATACCACCAACACATTACCCAACACCGCAGTTCCTTGCGTCCCCAAGTTTATGATGCTATGGAGCGCGGTAATCAGGTGGAACGAGGGCACATAGCGCATCCACTCGCTCCCTAACGAAGGGAAGATCAAGGTAATGGATGGGATAGAAAATACAATCAAGAAGATCATGCTGTAACCCAACACCCCCGTATTGTCACGGGCAAAGCTGGCAATCAAGAACCCTAAACCACTCGCCAAGACCGCCCCACCCAGTAATACGAAGAGCAACTCCACAGGAGCAACCGCGATCTTCCATGTGAACAGCATCAACAAGATGATCTCAACAAATGCCAAGAGCGTACCCATCAGTGCTTTTGCCAGCATAAACACGGGCACATTCAAACGGGTAATCAGCACCGCTTGCGCCGTGCCCAATTCGGTTTCCTCCACAATCAAGGTTGCTAATCCCATTGCCCCCACTAACGACAAAAACAAGACCAACGTGGGAACTAGCAACTCGCGCATGGCAAGGGGACGTTCTAGCGTTGATCCGCCTAGTGTTTCCACCACACGCTCCACATTCAATGCGCGAGCGTTTAACGTTGCACCTAACAAATCCCCATAGCCTGCTTGTAGCTCTATGGGCAAATTCGGTGCGAGGAAGATTTCTAAATCTACCGTGTCCCCACGCAACACCCGCCCAACTTCATCGGCAGTGAGCGTTAGCCCGATGGGCGCATCCCCCCGTTCCACTGCGGTTTGCATGGCTTGTACATCATCAAAAGTTTGCAGGTTTAGCCCATCAGCAAAAATGCTGGTGAACAGGTTTGCAACCACCCCCTCACTATGAACCGCGATGGGTACATCATCATTCACTGTGGCGGGCAATGCCCAGTAGATGGCGGTATATGCAACCAACCCCAGCACGGTGACAAGCGCGTATAAGGGATTGCGAAAATACAAAATCAA
>CAIRDJ010000158.1 GCA_903877335.1 uncultured Chloroflexota bacterium
AGGCATTTGCCAGTCTGGCAGATTCGTACAAATCTTTTCCATTCAACCATCCACTCAGGAAACCAGCATCAAAGCAATCCCCCGCGCCGGTTGGGTCAACTTCCTCAACGCAAAAACCTGGTACATACGCGACAGTATCTCCATGATAGACGGTGCATCCTGCCTTGCCCTGTGTAACAACGACAATCTGGGTGGGATTTGTTCTCATCAGCGCCTTAATCGCCGTGTCAACCGTTTTACACTCAGTTAAGGATAGCAATTCTTCTTCGGTCGGGATCAAGACATCCGCCGCTTCTATGAACGGTTTAAGGGTTGTTCTGGCAGTTTCAACACTCATGAGTTCGGGGCGCAGGTTGGGATCAAAACTAAACTTCGCGCCGGCACTTTTCGCAAGTTGCAGGGCTGTTTTGCCGGTAGACATGGCCTGCTCGCTTAGTGCAAGGGTCGATCCCATCAGGTGCAAACAGCGCAATTCTTCAAAGAGTACAGGGTTCAAGAGCGTTTCAGGGAGGCTTGCCCCCGCACCGATACTAAACACAAAATTGCGAGTACCATCAGCATTGTAAGCGACAAACGCGACACCCGTAGTTTGGTCCGGTAATATTCGAACAAATTCGGGGTTGATGCCATCTTCTTCAAGTTGATTACGCAGGCATTCCCCGAAAGCATCATCCCCCACTGAACCAATTGCGGCACACTGCATTCCGAGCCGTGCCGCCTGCACCGCAAAAATGAAAGGCGCACCACTGGGATAAGGACCCGTAAACGGACCCGGACGGTTCAATGCCTGCCCCGTATCCGTCCGCATCACCTCAACCAGAGCTTCGCCGATGGTTAAAATATCAATCCGCATCACCATTTTCCGAAGCACCGATGATATGCTTGACGATCAATTCCTCTGTTGCATCGGCACGGGGCATATTCGCAGCAACCTGCCCCCGTCGCATCACAACAATGCGGTCGGCAACTGCCATCACATCGTGCATTGTATGACTGATGAGAATAACAGGAATGTTCTGGCCACGTAGCGACCTGATGAGTTCCAGCACTTTGCGTTGTTCTGGCACTGCTAATGCTGCGGTTGGTTCATCCATGATGACTAGGCGGGCATTCCAGTACATCGCACGAGCAATTGCTACTGCCTGACGTTGTCCGCCAGACAAATTGACCAGTTTTTGCTTGAGTGATGGGATGCGAATATCCAAGCGGTCGAGGACTTTTTCAGCCTCCGCACGCATATAATCATCATCAGTCACAGGAATGAAGCCAAATAGAAGTTTCGTTTTCTCCTGTCCTAAAAAGACATTTGCACCCACATCCAATTTTTCTGCAAGCGACAGATCCTGATAGATGGTCTCAATCCCGCGATTGCGAACATCAGCAGGTGAATGTCCGGTGATGTTCTGCCCTTCAAACATGACTTCACCGTGTTCAGGATGATAGACGCCGGAAATACATTTTATTAAGGTGGACTTGCCGGCACCATTGTCACCGAGGAGTGCAACGACCTCACCAGGATATACTTCAAAATCGACTTGATCAACAGCAGTCAAACCACCGAAAAATTTACTGACTCTGCGTGCGGTCAAAATAGGCTCAGGCATTGGCTTGTAACCTTTCAAGTGTTTCTTTTGCCTGGTTGACGAGGACAGCGATGATAATCACCACACCTACAACGATGAATTGCCAGATCGGGTCGATATTCAAAATAACAAGCCCCGTTTGCAAGACAGCAATAATGAGTGCGCCGACGACTGCTCCCATAATATCGCCTTCACCACCGAATAAATCCGTGCCACCGATTACAACCGCCGCAACGGAAGAGAGTAGCGCCGCCTCACCTGCCTGTGGCGCACCTGCCGTAAAGCGGAAAAGATGCAATACCCCTGCAATACCGGATGCGAAGGCACAGAGCACATAAATAATGATGAGATGACGATCTACGCTGATACCCGAACGACGTGCTGCTTCTTCACTACCGCCGATGACATAGGTATGGCGACCGAACTTCGTGCGTGCCAATATAAATGCAAAAATAGCAACGACCAGTGCTGTAATGATTACAGGATAGGGCAGGAGTTGCGAAGCCGTTCGTAGCTGGCTTGGTTCAAGTCCTTCCGGTAACGCAAACCATTCCAGTCCAGAGCCAGGGATATAGTACAACAAACTGCCATTACCTATCGATCGTAAAGCCTCTCGCAATTCAGGGGACAATCCCCCTACCACCTGCTGACCATCTGTTAGCAGAAAGGCGGCACCTCTGACAATTCCAAACATCCCTAGCGTCGCAATAAACGGCGGCACTTTGATCTTTGCAACGAGAAGACCGTTGATGATGCCTGGGATCAATGCAACCAGCAATCCTGCGAAAACGCCAGCGACCATTGCAAATGCGATATCGCTCCCGCTTTCGACCAGATCGCGCATCACCCTAGCTGTGGTCACAGAGGATAATCCAACTGTCCAGCCAATAGAGAGGTCAATTCCAGCTGTAATGACCACATAAGTCTGACCAACTGCCATGAGCATAATCAGTGTGCTGGTTGTTAGGATGCTAGAGAAATTGCGAACCGTGAAGAAACCTGTCCCTGTCAGGGAAAAAAAGATTACAATTCCGATTAGAAATAAATATGACCAGGTTCGTGTTAAGAATTCTATAATACGCGGATTGATGAATTGTTGACGATTTTTCACTTGTGTTGCCATGGCTTGTCCAAACATGATCCAGTTCGACAGAAAAAAATGGGGAGTAAGCCGAAGCCTACCCCCCATTGTTGCATAATTAGTTTCCGGTATAGATGAAACGTGCTACATCAGGATCGCCAACATTTTCAGCGTTGATGACGGCATAGCCTGTTGGAACACGGGCGGGCATCGAGGTTACACCGCGTAAGTTTGCGATTTGTGCAACAACACCGAGATAACCCATATCAGCAGGTTTTTGAGCGATCACCAGTGAAACGATACCATCGTTCAAGAACCCGATATTCTCTTCACTTGCGTCAAACAGAGCCACTTCAACAGCCCCTTCCAGACCTGCATTCTGAATAGCTGTGCCTGCACCCAGCGCACCGAATGTGTTGGTTGCAAACATACCGGCAATTTCTGGATTTGCCTGCAAAACAGCAGCTGTTTGTTGCTGTGCTGTGTCCGCACTATTTTCATTGTAATCAACACGGACGACTACCAAACCGCGTGCTTCTGCTGCGGCGAGACACCCTTCTTCACGTTGATCGGTCGTGCTGATTCCGGGACGAACGTTCTGAATGTAGATTTGCGCGCCTTCGCCCAATTGGTCAGCCAGTGCAGAACAGGCAATGTAACCGCCCTGAACATTATCTGAACCGATATAGGTCAACGGGAAGGTGACTTCACCATCAGCATAGTTGCCATCGCCGATGAAAGTATCAACAGTCAAAACAGGAATGCCGGCATCATGTGCTTCCTGTAACACAGGAATCGATTGTTCACGGTCATTCGGTGCGGTGACGAGTGCGTCAATATCACCCCGTGCAACTAAGGCTTCGATAATTGGTGCCGAAACGGTCACATCAAAACGTTCTGGGTCTTGCTGAATGACATTGATGCCAAAACGTGCAGCAGCAGCATAGACACCGCGCGACATCGTGATATAGAACGGATCGGGGTTTACACCAGGAACAAATGCCAGATTGTAGCTACTATCCAGTGCCGGAGCAGCATCGCTGGTATTGCTGGTATAAATGAAGCGAGCTACTTCGGGATCTCCCACATTATCTGCCGTGATGACCGCGTAGCCTGTCCCGATACGAGCAGGAATACTGCCGACACCATCAAGATATGCAACTGCCATAGCAACACCGAGATAACCCATATCCGCAGGTTTTTGAGCAATTACGAGGGAAACGATGCCATCGTTCAAAAAGCCGATGTTTTCTTCACTAGCATCAAACAGAGCCACTTCGATAGCCCCTTGCAAACCAGCATTCTGAATGGCTGTACCTGCACCGAGCGCACCAAATGTGTTGGTTGCAAACATACCGGCAATTTCTGGGTTGGCTTGCAACACAGCAGCTGTTTGTTGTTGTGCGGTATCGGCACTATTTTCGTTATAGTCTACACGCACGACTTCTAGCCCGCGTGCTTCTGCTGCCGCTAGACACCCTTCTTCGCGTTGATCGGTCGTGCTGATACCAGGACGAACGTTCTGAATGTAGATTTGCGCGCCTTCGCCCAATTGGTCAGCGAGTGCGGAACAGGCGATAAAACCACCCTGAACATTATCTGAACCGATGTATGAAATTGGGAAAGTAACTTCACCATCAGCATAGTTGCCATCACCGATGAATGTATCCACGGTGATAACGGGGATACCGGCATCGTGGGCTTCTTGAAGAACAGGGATTGATTGTTCACGGTCATTGGGTGCTGTAACGAGCGCGTCAATGTCACCGCGTGCAATCAATGCTTCGATGATCGGCACTGAAACCGTCACATCAAAACGTTCCGGGTCTTGCTGAATGACCGTAACACCCATGTCCGCAGCTGCTTGATTGACACCGGTGCTCATTGTAATATAGAAGGGATCGGGATTAACACCCGGCACGAAAGCAATGGTATAGCCCTCATCTTGGGCAATTGTCACCGCTGCTAAAGACATAATGCAAAGCAAAAGCATTGCCACTACTAAAAACTTTTTCACTATAAATCTCCTTGAAAGTAACTAGTGCGGATGTCAACGTACCCCAAAATGAGGTAGACTGCTAGTTTGAATTGGGCAATCGCTCATGAAACATTAACCTTCAGATCATGATCCAGAATGACCCTTTGCGATGTGAAAAATTGAAACCAACTCAACAATTGACGTTACGGACAGACTATCTCAAAGTGAGGTAAACGACGGGCAGGAACGATAAGGAACGCAAATGGACACTCAGTACATTGATGATATGAGATACGTGTCATCGTTAACAGTAGCTGCATACCACGAAACAATTGAAAAGTCGGGACAGTTGCATATCCAGCAAAAGGGAATAAGAGATTTAGTGACGTCGCTTGATTTCGCCATTGAAAACTATATTGTCGCCAACATCCAGAGGGATTTCCCTGATGACGCCATCATTGCAGAAGAAACCCATCATCATATCCTGACGGATAAACGAACCTGGGTGATTGACCCCATCGACGGAACGGTAAACTTTGCGCGTGGCTTCCCATTTTTTGGCGTTCAAGTTGCACTTATGGTGAACAAAGAGCCTGTTGCGTCTTCCATATATTTACCTGCGCTCAAAGAACACTATACAGCTTGTTTAGGTGGAGGCAGTTTCTTAGATGGACGACGTATAGCTGCGGGTAGTCACAAAAGTGTTGGCGAAGCAATTCTTACGATAGGTGATTTCGGAACAGATCAGCAGGGTGACAATGCACGTCAAATTGAAGGGATGAAATCCTTAGCGGGCGATGTTCTCAAAATCAAAATGTTTGGAGCTGCGTGCTATGATTTTGTCACCCTTGCACGCGGTATCTCAGATATTGTGGTCATGTTTGATTTTGGATTATGGGACATAATGCCGGGTTTGCTGATTGCGCGTGAAGCAGGGGTTACATTCCGAACACTCACAGGCAATCCTTTGAATGAACACGCCAAAAATCTTGTTGGGAGTAACAATCCTACGTTAGTTGATTTTGTTATATCAAAATTCGAGGCGTGTGGAATACTACAGGCTAACTGATTCACAGCAACGGCTACCGCGTGCTCAGTAGTTGTTGGTGGCTATATGCCGCTGCACCGACTAAACACATATCTTCTGTGATACGGGCATAACGAATCAGGTTGTCCGATATAAACCCGTCAAATAAAACATTCGCTTTCAGGGTTTGAACGGCGGGCTTGAGGATTAACTCCCCCAATTTTGTTACGCTTCCGCCCAATACAATCGCTTCAGGGTTAAACAGATGAACCAGATTCACAAGACCAAGTCCAAGCCAGTTCCCCGCTTGTTGAACAATTTGCAACGCAAAGTGATCCCCCATAGTAGCAGCTTCACCGACAGCTTTCCCATCAATCTCTGGTAACGCTCTCAATGATGAGGGTGTATCGGTTGTGTTCAAATAATGGGTTGCCCAGGTTGCCAGAGCGGTTCCCGATGCCAGTTCTTCCAGGCGGCGGTGACTGCCATCTGCTAAGGTCAGTCGCATGTGCCCGGGTTCAGCTGCTAAAGCACTTGCGCCTGTAAACAAGTCCCCATCAATGATGATGCCACCACCGATGCCTGTGCTAATCGTCATGTAAATCATGGGATTAGCCCCCTTGCCTGCACCGTAATGATACTCTGCCAGTGCGCCCAAGTTGCCGTCATTTTGAATATAAGTGGGAACACTGCCGAATGCGTCGCGCACAACTTGACCAATTGGAACATTATTCCACCCGGGCAGTGTTTCGGCTTTTATGATGATGCCCTGTTTAGAATCAAGCGGACCCGGCGCCGCTATCCCAATAGATGCAAGCTCGACACCATCCAATAAAACGGATTTCCCCATTTTTATGATCCGCTGTAAAACCGCCTCCTGTCCTTCAGAAACCAGGGTGAGCGTTTCGGCTCGGTTTACAATCTGAAAGGTATCATCGAACAGGGCTACCCGTAATCGTGTTCCACCAAAGTCAATTGCGAGATGGTATTTCATAATTCATTGATAAATTTATATTGGTCAAGGTCGGGAGGTGCTTTAATCTCACCACTGAGTTTGCCTTCAAAGAGCGACAATTGACCTGATTGCATGATAATCGTACCAATTTGAACGTTGTCTTTGAAACCGGTGTAGGCTAGGCGGCTCATTTCATGAGCAACGACGCGATCAAAATGCGACACATCCCCTCCGCGCTGAGCGTGTCCTAAGCGTGTGTACCGTAGACGAATGCCCGTCAATCGCGGAATTGCCTCCTCTAATTGTGGAATGATCGACACGCCTTCTGAAAGAACCACTAACGCATATCCATCGCGCGTGGTTGTTTCTTTCAAGCGTTGTCCCAACCACTCGAGGGATAGCTCATATTCAGGTACAAGCACGGTTTGTGCGCCGGCAGCGTAGGCAATTGCAAGCGCTAAATAACCTGTGTTGCCACCAAGTGTTTCCACCATAAAAATACGTCCCGGGAGGGCATGTGCTGTGGCTAGCACACCATCAATGGATTGGAGTGCAAAATTACAGGCGGAATGATGCCCTAATGTGTAGTCTGTTCCCGCGACATCATTGTCGATTGTTGTTGGCAATCCTATACACGGAATCCCCCAATCATTTAACAAGGGCAAGACATGGCGTAGTGTGCCGTCCCCTCCAAAGAGCAGTATCTTATCAATTTCATTTTGCTCGATAATTTCGCGTAGTTTCTGTTGCGCTCTGTCTTCGCCTAGAACAGGCACCCGACTGGATGCCAGGACTGTGCCACCGCGTCCCGCCAGTAAAGTGACGATAGACTGATCTATCGTTACTATTTTCCCGGCAAGTAAGCCTTCAAAACCCCCATCCGCCCCGATGACCTCATCACCGTTTGTGGTAGCCAAACGGAGGTAACGTGCAATGAGTGCATTGATGCCCGGCGCATCTCCACCGCTCACAACAATAAGTGTCTTCATAAATATGGTTTCTTTCCGAAATGTTGCGAATGTGAAAATAATAACAAAAAAGACCACATTTGACAAACTATTCAAAAGTGGGAATATCGAAGCGCGAACCAGAGATGATTGTGGTCAATGACAAACGATTCTTCTTTGCTTGCATTTTGAACGACGACGTTGAATGTGTGGAAAAGTCCATCCCCCGTCCGTTTTGCCCACTTGCCTTGAACTCAAGGGCACATTCTGTTGTAGATTGGCGCATCGTGATGGGGGAATAAGCATGCCGATGAGGGGTAGTTAATGTGGCAGATTTCATGTGAAATCACCCAACAGTTTGGCTATGTACACGGGCATCTTGGGGTTATAATCCCCAAAAATTTAGGATGCGTTATCACATGAAATTTGAAACTCAAACGAGCGAACAATCACAAGCCATCATCGATCGCCACAAGGCGGTGATGTTCCCTGCTATTGCCCCGTACTATGGCGAACATCCCATCGTTGTTGAGCGTGCGAAAGATCAATACTTGTGGGATATAGAGGGCAACCGCTATCTCGATTTCTTTGGGGGCGTGTTGACCGTTTCCGTGGGGCACGCCAATGATGAAATCAATGAGCGCGTCATGCAACAGTTGCAACTTGCCCAACACACCTCCACTTTGTACATCAACGAGATCATGGTCAAAGTGGCGGAAAAAGTGGTGCAACTGGCACCGGGGCGGTTGGCAAAGTGCTACTTCACCAGTAGCGGAACAGAGGCAAACGAAACCGCCATCATGGCAGCACGCATGTACACCGGCAATGATGTCATTGTCGCCTTGCGCCACGCCTATAGCGGACGCACCATGACCGCCATGAGCGTTACCGCGCACAACACTTGGCGGTTAGGCAACGTGACCGATCCCTCCATCCGTCACGTGCGCAATCCCTACGTCTATCGCGCTCCCCTCAACTTGAGCGCGGAGGAAGTGGTGGAATTGTGTGTGCGTGATCTGGAAGAAACGCTTCAGACTGTCACGGGGGGGCGAATTGCCGCTTTCATGGCAGAACCGATACAAGGTGTGGGCGGGTTCATTGTTCCCCCTGCTGAGTATTTCAAGCGTATTCTGCCCCTGGTCAAGGAAGCTGGCGGGGTGTTCATCGCCGACGAAGTGCAAACAGGTTGGGGACGCACCGGTCATAAGTGGTTTGGCATTGAGCAATGGGGGGTAGAGCCAGACATGATGACTTTTGCCAAAGGCATGGCTAATGGCTTCCCAATTGGGGCAACGCTTGCCACGCCAGAAATTGCGGAGGCAGTGCAAGGGTTGACCTTTGCCACGTTTGGGGGCAATCCCCTCACCATGACGGCGGCGTTGGCAACCATCGAATACATTGAGAAATATGATCTCCCCAAAAATGCCGCCGAACGCGGGGCAGAATTGCGCGCGCGCCTTGTACAATTCCAGCAGGAGTACGATTTCATCGGAGATGTGCGCGGGATGGGTTTGATGCAGGCTTTGGAGATTGTTGTGCCCAACACCGACAAAACCCCTGATGCCCCTCGCACCGCCCAACTTTTGAACGCCGCTCGTCGTCAAGGATTGCTGATCGGCAAGGGTGGGTTATACGGCAATACCGTTCGGATCGCTCCGCATCTGAATGTCACCCAACAGGACATCACCGCTGGTTGCGACATGCTCCACGCGGCTTTAGCAGAATTGAAAGGAAAATCATGACCAAACAAAAGCTCAACATACCGGACCGAAACATGGAGGCAGGCATTGCCCTTTCCACCCCCGCCATCATCTGGATGGGTCTGCTGTTCATCACCCCGTTGGTGGTGGTGATGTTCATGAGTTTCTTAAACCGTGCACGCGGTGGCGGTGAACTCCCCTACACCTTAGAATCCTATCAAACTGTTTTCGGCGGCTTTTATGAGTGGGATGCCATTCAAGAGGGCTTCAGCAAGTTGGGCACCGTTGGCTCATTTGCCGAAGGGTGGGAAGTTTTTGGGGACATCCTCGCGCCGGATAACCCCTACGCTTTGGTCTTGTTTCGCTCGATCCGCATCGCCCTCATCACCACCCTGATTACGCTGTTCATCGGCTATCCGCTGGCTTTCTACATCAGCACGCGCGAATCCGCCTTCATGCGAACTTTCACGCTCTTCTTGGTGATCTTGCCGTTTTGGACGAACTTCCTCATTCGCACGTATGCGTGGCGTGTGATCTTGGGGGAAGAAGGGGTTATCAACAATGCCTTGCTGGCAATCGGGTTGATTGATGCTCCGTTGGAGATGCTCTACACACAAGGCGCAGTCATTGTTGGGTTGGTGTATGGCTTCTTGCCGTTCATGGTCTTGCCCATTTATGCGGCAGTGGAACGGTTTGACTTCAACTTGGTGGAAGCGGCGCACGACTTGGGCGCAAATGACTGGTCTGCGTTTTGGAGGGTGGTCTTGCCCGGCACGTTGCCCGGCGTGGTGGCGGGTTGCATCTTGGTTTTCATCCCCAGCATTGGCTCATACGTCACCCCGGACTTGCTCGGCGGCACAGACGGCTTGATGATCGGTAACTTGATTGCCGGTCAGTTTAAGGGTACAGGACATTGGCCCCGTGGCTCCACGCTTTCTATCATCTTGATGTGCATTGTGATGCTATCGCTGTGGGCATACAACACCTTTGGACAAGCTGCACCAACCAACCGTAAGGAGAAATAAGCATGAATCAACGTTTTGAAATCGACCAAGCCAAACTAAGTCGTGATCTCGCCATTCGGCGGGTAGGGCGGGTGGGCTTGCTACTCAACCCGATTTTCACCTATTTCTTTTTGTGGGCACCTATTTTGTTGCTGGTGGTTTTTTCATTCAATAATTCGCGCGGGGTCTCTGTTTGGCGTGGATTCACGTTTGATTGGTACATCAACATCTTTGATAACACCATCGGGAGCGATGCAAGTTTTAGCACCGGTCTATTGTTAAGCTCGGTTGGCAACAGTCTAATCGTGGCAGTGGCAACCACCATTTTTGCCACCTTGATCGGCACGGCGACGGGCTTGGCGTTTGCTCGCACCCGTTTCCCAGGGCAAAACTTCTTGGACGCGGTGCTGTATCTGCCGATTGTGATCCCCGAAATCACGCAGGGGATTTCGTTGGTGGTGTTCTTCAAAATTGTATTTGACTGGTATGACCGCATCACAGGTGTGACGCTCTCGCAAGGGTTTGTGACCATCATCCTTGCGCATGTCACCTTCACCATGTCCTATGTGATGTTGGTGGTGCGCGCCCGCCTTGCCAACATGAGCCCGCGCTATGAAGAAGCTGCGCGTGATTTGGGGGCAAACGAATGGCAAACCTTCTGGCGCGTCACGTTCCCATTAATTTTCCCCGGCGTGTTGGCGGGGGCACTGTTGGCTTTCACTCTGTCGCTGGATGATTATGTGATTACCTTCTTCACCACCGGGAGTGGCACCAACACCCTGCCCATGTTTGTATATGGGTTGCTACGGACTTCTGTCACGCCGGAAGTGAATGCGCTCAGCACACTCATGCTGATTGCGTCCACCATTTTGATCGCGGTTTCTCTCGGCTTGCAAGGACGCAACGCCGCAGACCTCTAAGCCTGCTTGCCCTCCCCCTGCTGACAAAGCCCTGACATGGGGGAGGGTTCAGTCACACCTGCTAGATCGCTTGTAGCTCAGACTGTAACCGCCAGAAATTGGCATATCGTCCACGCTGGGCAATGAGGGAGGTGTGTGTGCCTTGCTCCACAATGCGCCCCTTCTCCAAGACAATGATCTTGTCTGCTTTCATGATGGTAGAAAGGCGGTGCGCGATGATGAGCATCGTGCGTTCGTGTTGAATTTTCTGTAGCGAGTCTTGAATCAGTTTTTCTGATTCACTGTCTAGGTTACT
>CAIRDJ010000159.1 GCA_903877335.1 uncultured Chloroflexota bacterium
ATTCCCGACATCTTCCAAACGCATGCCGATTGGTTGCCGTTGATGCCCTTGCCCAGTTTGTTTTGTGTGGTGAATACCTTCACAGAGACGATCCTAGCGCATGGTGATAACTTGATTGCCAAAGATGTGCTTGGAGACGAAGCACTGACCCTATTAGAAGTGCAGGACTTGTTGCTCCGCAAACGTTTCGGGAGCGTTTCTACCCCGCATCGTGGGGCAAACACCGCCAACTTTGGCAAACTCATCTATCTCAAGCAACACCCCAATAACGGCTACTTCACCCCCGAACCGCTCCTCTTGGAAGAGATGCTCCATGCACAACAGGACATCAGCATTATGCAGGCGATCATTGCACGCGATGGGCTTGATCCAACAGAGTGCATCCATGCCGAACTAAAAGGCATCTCAGAATTGGGGGCGCATTATCTGCTGGATCAAGGAATCGAAGAGCCTGATTACGTCTTTGTGGATGAAAAGGGGCAAAGCCATACCGCCACCTCAATCATGATGCGGATTGCTTCGCATGCAGAAACAAACGTAACCACCCTGTCACGCGCTTTGCTGTACGATGTTGAACGTCATCTCGCGTTGGATGCTGTCACGCGGGAGCGCAGCGGGTTACACCTTTGGCAAATGGTGACAACATGGCGACATCAGCGCGACGCACAAGGGAAAAGCATCGGCTTAGGACCGGCGTTCATTCCGTATGACGAATGATGCTGAGGGCGAACATTCCCCAACTGACAAGAAACGATAGCCCTCCAAGCGGCGCGATTGCACCCAACCAACTCACTTGGAGGGTTGCCAACAAGTACAAACTGCCACAGAACAACACAACCCCCACCAACATCACCCACCCCGAAACGTCCAAGAGCATCGAACGATGTGCCAACGTCGCAATCAGGATGATGCCTAAAGCGTGGAACATCTGATACTGTACAGCGGTTTCATAGGTAGGTTTGCGGTTTGGGAATTGGGCAAAGTGTTTTGCGAGGGCGTGCGAGCCAAATGCTCCCAACGCCACCGCCAGAAATGCGAGGGCAATGCCCACCAACAACAAGGTGCGATTCATCGTCTAGCACACTCCTTGATTCATTTATCAAGGCGTCATCGTAACAAACTTATACGCATCCCAAAAGATCAACTCGATAGCAGAAAACTATCTACCTTCACGGCAACCCCCGTAACACGTTATTCGGTATACTAGAGTGACCAGGTTATCGTCCAAATGAAGGGAGATGGAGATGGATGTTGGGGTAGAAATTGGTCATTATCGGATTGTGGAACACATCGGGCGTGGGGGGATGGCGGATGTATGGTCAGCATACGACGGGCGACTTAGCCGCACAGTAGCGGTTAAAACCATTGCGCGTGACCTTGCCCTAGAGCAAGACCCCATCAAGATGTTTGAGCGCGAAGCAAAAACTATTGCTGCGCTTGAGCATCCTTTCATCTTGCCCGTGTATGATTTTGGTGAGTTTGAAGGCAAACTATACATTGTCATGCGCTTCGTGACGGGCGGGTCATTGGATGATTTGCTTGAACAGAAAAGCCTAAGCTATGGAGAGATACCGTCTTGAAAGTCAAGAG
>CAIRDJ010000160.1 GCA_903877335.1 uncultured Chloroflexota bacterium
CCCCCCCCCCCCCCCCCCCCCCCCCCCCCTTTTCAAGCAGAAGACGGCATACGAGATTTCTGAATGTGACTGGAGTTCAGACGTGTGCTCTTCCGATCTTGTTGTTTTCGAGAGTTTCCCACGGAGCAATGAAAGAACGTGGGACAAATGCCTGCGCCGCCAAGTGATAAATAAAGTGGGGCTGAATCGCGTGTATCAGTGCTTGAGTGGCATTGATGTCCCGAAGATCAACCGTATGATAATGTAGATGAGACGTTTCAAGATGGCGGCTTCTGTGAATTGTCCCATGAATTTCATAGTTGGGTGCTACCTCGCATAAGTGGCGAGCAAGATGTTGCCCAACAAACCCGCCAATTCCCGTAATTAAAACGCGCACACACGTTCCTTTTACAAAACATGACAACAATCTACAGATACACGCATTATAACGAAAACCGCTTCGTTTACCAGTACAAGAGAGATTCAGGAAAGACACAACTCACGCTGTGCTCGTCCTGAATCTCTGGGGTGATGTCTAACTTGCCGGCGTGGGTTCTAGTTCAACATCGAGGATTTCAAGCTCGGCGATGCTGGCTAAGAGGTTATTGAGGCGGATACGAATGAAGGTTGAAGACACCCAACCCGTTTGTCCTTGGTATTCGACTTGAATCCATTGTTCATCAACAGTACGACCAAGCGCGACCATTTGCGTCCCGCTAGAAAGCAAGCCCAACGATTCCCCATAGATGCTGGGGGTACGGCGGAATTGTAGGTTCGCGCCAGGATCCAAGACCACTTCTGCAATGTAGGCATCCCGTAAAGGATCTAGGGTAGGAACAATGGGTGCAACCGCCCCCGCCCCTAACTCGCCAATTTCTGTATCTTCCACGAAGCTAAGAAGCTCTTCTTCCTGCATCTTGTAGGCATTGATATAAGCGCCTTCCCAATACAGATCAACGTATTGATAAGCAACCCAACCGCTTACGATTGCGCCTTGTGGGGCGGTATAGCGGATGAATATCCAGGGTGCCAAGTTAACTTGGTCTACCAAGGCTTGAACCTCTTCCCCAGTGAGGGTTTCAAGGTCAACATTCGTGCCAGCAGGAACAATAAAACCGATGAATTCCACTACTGTCCCGTTAGAAAGCAAGCCGATAGATTCACCTTGCAGGCTTGGGGTTCTGCGGATGTGCAAATTAATACCAGGATCTAGGTTAATCACCCTCCCAGTCACTGCAGATAACTCAGCTGCAACGAAGGGGGTGACAACCGTGTTGACAACCTCACCATATGCGTTAGAAGGCACGGTGGGAAGGTCCGCCAAACGTTGTAGCTCCCCTAGTTCATCGGTGACAACCAGATACTGAGCAGAAACCCAAGCATTGATCTTGCCACCATCAACAGTGGTGTAGTCCACGTTCAACCATGTATCTGCAGAAACCAAATCTGCATCTTCAGCTAATTCAGCAATGGGATCAACATAGTTGTCGATCTCTTCTTGCAACTTCGGATCATATAAACCGGTTAGCTGCACTGGAATTCCCACACGCCCCACCACCTCAAAGATGGCGTTGGCAGGTGCTAGTCCAAGTGAAAGGCTTTCTGAACTGGGGTATTGGCGTAGTTGTAAGTTTGCGCCCGCATCGATCAACACTTGCGCGGTGATGCGTCCCAACGTTTCGGGTTGAGTGGGTTGAGGGGGAAGCGCGGTAGGTTGAACCATTCCTAAGCTGGGAATGGCAGTGGGGGCGGGCACTGCAACTGCGACCGCTTCAACAACTGCAGGGGTGGGGGTGGGCAGGCTTGCGACGGCTACGGGTGCTTCTGCGGTCAAGCTAACTGTTCCATCGTTTGCGAGCGTGGCAACGCTGGTTTGGTTAGCGACGACGCTTGCATTTTCCCCGCCTAAATTCTCAATGGTGTTTGCCAGCACGAATTGCACCACGTATTCACCGGCAACCAATGGGAAGGATTCGGTACTGCTGCCAGCTACAAGGCTTGCCGCGACGAGCGCATCATTCGCATAGATGTCAACCACTTTATCAGAGGCATTGGTCAGGCGAAGGGTGCCCTCATTGGCTCCTGCTTTGACAGGGGTAGCAAGAATCAAAAATTCGGGTTGTTCAATCGCCCCAAAGACTACAATGCTGTAAGACGTGCCCGTTGCCAATGGTGCGTTGAACTCCACAGGAAAGAGGGCGGTTGCCAAGGACTCCCCTGTTGGAATGACATTTAAGGCATAGTTGAAAACGGGTACATCGAGCGTGCCGTAGGGTGTGGCGTATGCCAAGTCAGTGATGACGGGACGACCATCTACCAACACGACATCAACATTGGGCGCGCCTTCAATCGCGTGAATGGCGGTGATGCGTGCTTGCCCCAAGCTGAGGGGGTCCACATTTTCGATAAACTCCACAAACGTCGGAGCACTGGCAGAGGACGCAATCAGGGTGAGCGGGTCTGTCGTGCTGGTGAGGCTTTGTTCCCAAAGGATGGTTTGTGTGCCAGCTTCAAAAACTTGGATTTGATGATCCCCTAATGTGACAGAAACATAGTCCGATGCGCTCCCATAAGCGATAGCGGAGGCAACCACTTGCCCATCCACAGCGACATCAACATTTGCCCCACCTACAATGGCATGAACAAAACGCACCATCCCCATATCCTGTGCGCTCACTACAGATGCAAACGTTGCCATCAGCGATACAACGAGGATGAGACATATCATTGTCAACTTTTTCATTCGATGATTCCTTTCATGACCTAAACGAACGATGTGAGTAGAGGCGGTTGGCTTAGGTGCCTTCTTCCCAGCTATTGAGATATTTCACCTGTTCATCGGTGAGCTTGTCGATGCCCACGCCCATTGCCTCTAGTTTGATACGGGCAATTTCCATATCAACTTCTTCGGGAATGGTATAAACATTAGGCTTCATGGTGCTGGCATGCTTCGCCATGTACTCTGCGCCCAGCGCTTGGTTTGCAAAGCTCATGTCCATCACGCTGGCGGGATGCCCCTCGGCAGCGGCAAGGTTGACTAAACGCCCTTCACCCAAAACATAGATTGAGCGTCCATCCACCTTGTATTCCTCTACAAACGGACGTACCAAGCGTGGGTCTCCAGCGGACATATCGCGCAACGCATTCAAGTTAATTTCTACGTTGAAGTGACCGGAGTTGGCAACAATTGCCC
Source organism: uncultured Chloroflexota bacterium (assembly GCA_903877335.1). Classification (GTDB taxonomy): domain Bacteria; phylum Chloroflexota; class Anaerolineae; order Aggregatilineales; family Phototrophicaceae; genus CAIRDJ01. The sequence continues at coordinate 3,173 of CAIRDJ010000160.1, forward strand.
CGTTCTTCATCTTGGCGAAGTGGTTGGCATCTAACACGTGCTTATTGCCGGTTGCGCTAACGAAGATGTCCCCCACCAATGATGCATCTTCCATTGGCAAGACGCGGAAACCATCCATCACAGCTTCAAGTGCCTTCAGCGGGTTCACTTCGGTGACGATCACATTGGCACCCAAGCCACGCGCGCGACTGGCAATCCCACGGCTACACCAACCGTAGCCTGCCACCACGACCACACGCCCGGCTAACAGGATGTTGGTGGCGCGGATGATCCCGTCCATCGTGCTTTGCCCTGTCCCATAGCGGTTGTCAAAAAGGTGCTTGGTTTCGCTATCGTTAACGGCAATCACTGGGAAGCGCAAGGCACCATCGTTCGCCATCGCACGTAGACGGATAACCCCGGTGGTGGTTTCTTCCGTTCCGCCCACAATGTCATCAATTAGCTCAGTGCGGTTCTTGTGAATTTCACTCACGAGATCTGCCCCATCATCCATAGTCATGTGAGGCTTCACATCCAAAACAGCTTTGATGTGGTCAAAGTAAGTGGCGTTACTTTCGCCCTTGATGGCATAGACGGGAATTTCGTAATGTGCCACCAATGATGCCGCAACATCATCTTGTGTAGAAAGGGGATTAGAAGCACACAACACGACATCTGCCCCTCCCACTTGAAGGGTATGGACAAGGTTTGCAGTTTCGGTTGTGACGTGCAAGCAAGCCGCTACCCGAATGCCCTTGAGTGGTTTTTCTTTTTCAAAGCGTTCACGTATCCGTCGAAGAACAGGCATTTCTTGTTCTGCCCACTCAATCCGATACCGCCCCCCAGTCGCTAAACCGAGGTCTCTTACGTCATGTTCAACAGCCATTGTAACTCCTGATTAGGTCTACTTTGCTCATGGTGGAAATTCTCCCACCCGTTTTCGATTTTATCGCCCAAAAACTAGCGCATTCTACCATACGACCGGGCGTTTGCATCATACGATAAGCCCACTTTTACAGCAGTTGGTCAAGCTGATTGTGGTCATCAAATCGAGTGCGGAAGCGGTTGATGAACTCCTCTACGCTAAAGTGGTGGTTTTGTGTGCCCACATGTTCCAAGGCGTAGGTTGCGCACAGTGCCCCCATCTGTGCCGAAAGTTCCAAAGAGAACCCTGCAAGAATACCACGCAACAAGCCGGCGCGGAATCCGTCGCCCACACCGGTTGGGTTGACGATGTAATCGGTCTTGAAGATGTCAACTTGAATGGGGTCAACTTGCCCCGCCAAATAAATCGTAGAGCCATCCCCACCACGTGTGATGATGACGGTTTCTACGATCTCACGCAAGGCTTCAAACGATAGGGCAGTCTTGTTCAAAATGACTTCTGCTTCATATTCATTGACCACCAGATACGCTGCCCCTTGAATACATTGCAACAACTCTTCCCCATTCAAGCGTGGGACTTGTTGAGACGGGTCTGCCATGAAGCGAATCCCGCGCATACGACATTCTTGAGATTGTTGGATCATCGCTTTGGGGTCATTGGGAGAGATTACCACCAAATCAGGAATGCCGTCATAGACATCTGCCAAGCTATAAAGATGCGCTAAGCCCATTGCCCCTGCATAGAAGGATGCAATCTGGTTGTTTTCCAAGTCCGTATTGCCGAAGAACGAAGCCGTGAAGACGCTATCATGCTGGCGAACGGACGTAGTTTGTACGCCGACATCCTCAAGGTGCTGGCGATAGTCTCCAAAGTCACGACCTACCGTGCCAACCAGATGGGGCTTGATGCCCAGCAGTGCCAAACTGTAGCAGATGTTGGCGGCAACCCCGCCCCAATGCTTGGTCATATCATCAACTAAAAAGCTAAGGCTCACTTTATCAAGCCCAGCGGCGAGCAAGCTATCTTTGAAACGTCCAGGAAAACGCATCAGGTAGTCATAAGCGATTGAACCAGAAATCAGGATTTCCATTTTTGGGGTATTCTCCCATGCTATTGGGTTTCAAAGGGCAAGAGTATAGCATAATCTAGGATAGTTGACGAGGCATGATGAGGAATATAAATCTGTGACTGTTTTTGACGAAACCCGCCTAACCCACGCCCCCTATATGTTTGATTTAGATGCCATTCGCAGGGGGGATTTTAGCGATCAATACTTTGGTAACGTGCGCACCATTTTAACTTGGTTGAGCCAACACCATCAGGAGGCGATCTATAGCACCAATCCGCGCCAATTGCCGCTGAATCCCGATTCGGTGGCGATTGGGGACATCGAAGTGCAGGCTCAAGTTTTCAATCGCCGTTCCCCGTATGCTTTGGTAGGAGGGGTAGATGTTGCCTTGTACCTCTTACGCCATGCCAGCGGTTATTATGAAGGGGAGACTTTCATCGAAACGTGGCAGAATCTACAAGTGCGTGCGGTGTTAGATGGGGTTGTCACCCCATACGAAGGCAACCCCCTTAACGTCTTGCCTGTCTTGGAGATTCGCGGGCGGTATCGCGATTTCTGCATCCTTGAAACCGTCTTGCTGGGGATGTTGACACGCATTAGTCGTATTGCCACCAATGTCTATAATTTGCTCAAAGTTGCCAACGGCAAGAACCTGTTATTTTTCCCCGCCCGTTTCGATTTGCCCCATGTTCAAGCTGCAGATGGCTATGCCCATTGGTTAGCTGTCCAACGCTATAACCACGATTTTAACCAAACTATCCCCGTGACGGTCAGTACATTGGCACAAGGGGCATGGTGGGGCGGGCGCGGTAGCGGGACAATACCCCATTCGTTGATCGCTACGTTTCTAGCGGATTCAACTTCCGCCATGCTTGCCTTCGCCCAGGTCATGCCAATTGCTGTCCCTCGAATTTTATTGGCAGATTTTGAGAATGACATCATTGGGGATTCATTGCGCACGCTGGAAGCATTTTGGGGACGCTATCAAGCTGCGCTTGAGGCGAACGATGCCGAGTCACAAGCGCGTTGGACGCTACACGGTGTGCGCTTAGATACCGCCAGCGCATTGGTCGATCGCGCTTTACAACCTGACGGTGAAAGTGGTGTGAATGAAACGCTGGTCTGGGCGGTGCGCCAGGCGTTGGATCAGGCGTGGCAGGCGTGGAATGTGAGTGAGGCCTTGTTACCCCAAGCGCAACAGTTCTGTCGGAATGTGAAGATTGTTGTTTCGGGTGGGTTTAACCAAGACAAGATCGCTCGTTTTGAAGCGCAACATGTCCCTGTGGATGCTTACGGGGTGGGGTCTAGCTTATTCTCGAACGAGGCGCAGTTGGGCACAAATACCGATTTCACCATGGATGTAGTACGGGTGAAGGTGGGCGAGGTGTGGCATGATGTGGCAAAGGTCGGTCGCCGTGCCTGTGATAATCCTGACTTGCAAACTGTTGATTTGAGTTTGTTTTAGGCACAGCTAACATGCCCCCAGTAGATAATATGAATGGTCAGGGTGACGTTTTAATCCCTCAAGCCCGCCCGCCCCAACCACACCGCACCGCGTGGTGTGAGCATCGCGTGTCAGTAACCGCTCGGGTTTTTCAACGCACATTAGGACGAGGCAGTCCCGTATAAACGCATGAAAGTGACTTGCTCATTAAAACCCATTTACCGCCGTGCAGAGAGGGCGTAACAGCAAACTGAGGGCATGGGCTTTGCGGGCTATTGTACTTTAGTCAGCGGCTAACATGCTGAATTGGTGTGGGCGGGCGTTGCTTCTTCTTGTCCGTTGGTGGGGTTGCCTGCTACATTCTAGTAAGAAAAGGGGTAGATGAGAGGGCATATCTACCCCTTGCGCTCAACAACTATTGAGCTGCTTCTACGATGGCAGCAATCGTGGAATACGGTGCCCCGCCACGTTCAACCCCGGCGATGTTGGTGATGTCGCCATCAGCGGTGCGAAGCAAGGTGGTGGGGGTGCTGGCAACTCCCAACGCTTGCCCCAGTTGAACATCCGTAGAGAATTGATCGGCTTCTGGGATGCAATCCAAAATCTTGCCATAATCTAAATCAAGCAGGGTGGCAAACTCC
>CAIRDJ010000161.1 GCA_903877335.1 uncultured Chloroflexota bacterium
AGTAATGCGAGCAGGATCACACACAATGTAGCCATCTAGGTCAGGCACTGCATTGGGATGACACAGATCCGCGCGATCATCCACCAGCACCACCCGATAGCCCGACCACTTCGCTAAACCCGCCAACGCCTTACCCACGTGCCCAGCACCAATCACCAAAACCGTCATTGGATAGCCGAGTGGCTCAACAAAAATCTGCGCCGTTCCGCCACATACGCCGGGGTCGCCTGCTGCAAGGTTGTTGAGGGTGTAACTTTCAAGGCGTGGTTGACCGTCGAGAATGGCCTGTTGACCTGTTTCGATCACCCGAGCTTCCATTGCGCCCCCACCCACCGTTCCGACAATACGACCATCGGCGTAAATGACCATTTTGCTACCGGCATGGCGCGGCATAGAACCGTGTGTGGCAATCACGGTAGCCAAAGCGATGGGAGTATAGGTTTGTTGCGCTTCATGAACGGCGCTAAAAACCGCAAGGTTTTCAGGATTCATTTTATTTCACCTCAATTGTGCCAAGTATCAAGCGATGGTCCGGCAACACGGTTAACTTTTCAGCTGTAAGGGGGATGCGTTGGGTACTCATTGCATCATAGAAGCCCATCATCACCTGATAGGTTCCATCACTCAATTGTGACAAGTCTACCATAAATTTATCCTTTGTGATGCCATGTAACCAATTTCCAACGGGGAACGCGCCCTCAAGCGGATACTGATCTGTTTGGGCAACGGGTGGCAAGGTTGGGTCAGCATACACGTGAACAAACTGGCGCACATCATCCGTTGCCAAACCATCCGACCACCATACCCATTCAATTACGAGACGCTCATCCACGAAGCTATACTGATAATCCAGCAATGCCACATGTTCCCCCACCCACGCCATCGCATCATTTGGGCGCTCAACGTGGGGCAGGTGCACCGACTGATACAAGCTGTGATGGTAGGGCATGTAATGCCCCCCATCCAGCACATGGGGAACCACCTGAAAGTGATCCGTACCATTTAAGTTTTTAGACGCAACATAGATCGGTATTTCTAACCACCTGCCCGGCATATAGGGGATCACTTTAGTGCCTATTAACCCATCATTGACGTAAAGATCAAGGCGCGCTGGATGGGCGGGGTGGACACGAATGAGCCAAATTGCATCCTGTTGAGGATTGGTGTGCATTGTGAAGGTCTCCGCTCCACTCAAACGTCGCCCACCATCTAGCAATGAACATTGCTCCGTGCACCCCCACGTCGGTAGCGCATAAACCTCTGACGGAAACCCTTGAAGCGTTCCATCTAATACCCCGTGATAGTGGTGTGCCGTTTCAGAAGCCAAGTGGGCAACATCCACCGCATCCACCTGTGTAGCCCCCTCTAGGTTCGATTGTAGGTAAGGGGTGAATGTGCTTGAGTCTTGCCCCATCGCTTCCCAGTCAATTTCCCAAACGGCTTGATACTCCCCTGCTAGAGCAACATTCAGACGAGGGTCTATTTGTTGGGGAAATTCAACCAATAAGTCTCCGTAGAAAGGGGTATCGGCGAGGTATGATAAGCCGAGTGCGTCGGTGTATGAAGCGACATGAGTCGGGCGTGGTTCATAATGTTGCAGAAACTCTGCTAACGCGCCCACCCCATTGCGCCATGAGAGCGTGGCATCGGCGGTGGTCAACCCCACCATATCCACCGTCGTTCGCCTCCCAAGATAGCGGATCATGCCGACGTCATGCACGGCGATGACGGCATCGTCTGGCAGATGTTGATCTATCCAGCGCGCCATCGCAAGTTGTTGGTGTCGCAAATATCCAACGTTGAGATGATAGGCAGGCAGAAAGGTTCGAAAAGTAGCCAACCCAGCAGAGACGAGCATCAACGCTAGGATTGCCCTAGCAAGATATTTCGCACGAGGCCCTAACCAGACTAATGTTAAGGTAGCTGGGATATAAGTCATCACCATGAGGGGAACTTGATAGCGTTTCAAATGCCAAAAAGCGGGATCAAGCGTGGCAACCGCGCCAATAGTCAACATCATCCAACCTAAGAGCGCGACAAAGAAAAGGCGCGTTCTCGATTGGCGTATCCCAATCCATACTCCCCAACCTGCCCCTGCTCCCATAAAGATGGGCAAATACAACCCTTCGCGCGGGCTATACCCCGTCAACAACTCACCCACTATCCGTACCACATTACCACCAATCAACCGCATGATTAAACCATAATCGCGCGGGACAAGATGAAGTAAGGACTTGGCTTCGCTACCTGAAGCGGCGTTCGTGTGGGTGAAGAGATAAAAGGAGAGAGGTTGTAACGTTGTGGCAAGCAACGGCAAAACAACGCCGACAAGATAGTGTCGCTGGCGCGTGCGATAGAACCCATACAGAGCAATCACCACCGCAAGCGCAACCAGAATGATCCCCTCTGGGCGAGTGATAACCGCCAGGCTTGCCCCGATGGAGATCATCGCCATGCGTTGGGAGATGATCCCGTAAAATGTGAGCAAGCTGAACGCCACCAACAGTCCCGTTTCCATCCCACTATTGAAATGCCAACCGACAAAGCCTGTAATCATGAACAGATGTAACATGCCATGTCGAATGATTCCACGTGCCCCCAGTTCAAGGGATATGCGATCCAACAGCAGAACCGCTACGTAGAATGCCACCCCACCCCAAGCAATGGCCCAATACCCTAGAGAGAGGTCGGTCCAACCAAGCGCATAACCAACTGCCAAAAGTGGGGGATAGAGCAAACTGGTTGCCCCAGTGGAGGGAGCAAGCCCAAGATTATATTGATAGGGTTGTCCTGCTACCAGTTGTTTAGCATACTGAAAATGGATGTAAACATCATCAAGAGGAAGGACTAACTCGCCTTCCCATGCGGATACCCAGAATGTGATGCCGATCATCACCACCCAAACCGCATAGTAGGCATAATGAAACGGTGAGTGCAACCGCACACCCACCGTCCCATCCTGTTCGTTAGTGGGAATAGCCATCGGCAAAAATATCAATCATCAATTTGACATCATCACCCAATGGATACAAGATTGGGCAGGTCGCGCCGTTAGCTACATACTCACGCACCTTTGCGCGGACTTCATCTGGCGTGCCAGAAGCTGTGATGAGTTGAACAACATCATCGGGCACCAGTTGCATCGCCTTTTCGATTTCTTCTTCTGTCGCGGGCCAGGTTAGCACTTGGTTGATTTCATCGAGTAGTTCTTGGCTCACCCCACTGGCTTTCATGATGTGGGGTTGTTGCCCTAGATATTGCGTCACCAACTTACGCGCGTTGTCGAGTGCCTTCTTGCGGTCATGATCTACCGAACAAACCACCAATTGTGGGCGATCCAAATCATGCACCGAACGCCCAGCTTTTTTCGCTCCTGCTTCCAAGAGTGTCATAGCGGACTCGTTATAGGTTGGTGAGACCAAATAATTCAAGACCACCCCATCGGCAATCTCGCCAGTGAGTTCCAGCATTTGGGGACCGGTTGCCCCGATATAAAGAGGGACATTGCGCGGTTCTTTGCGCCCGTGTACCACATCCAGCTCAACATTGTTGAGTTTAACGAACTCTCCGTTGTAGGTCACGCGCTCACGCGCCAACAAACGGCGCACAACTTCGATATTCTCGCGCATGGCTTGAAGAGGTTTGCGACGTTCAATGCCAACATTCTTGGCTAGTGGATCCCACCACGCCCCCACCCCATACAGAATACGATCGGGTGCAAGATCATCCAAGGTTAAAAACGTGGCGGCAATCACCGCAGTATTGCGCGTCCAGTTATTGATCACTCCAGACCCAATTTTGATCTTGGAGGTGGTGGCGGCAAACGCCGCCATCGGCACAATGGCATCGCGCACGAGGCGACTTTCCGCTTGCCAAACGGCTTCAAAGCCTTTACCTTCAGCATATTGAACATAGCCAATTGCCTCACGAATATCATGGGCATCTTGCAAATAAAGCGCAACACGATCAGACATAAAACTTACTCTCCTAAGATTGCATTCAAATTGGTTGGAAGTGGCACCCCTTGCAAATGATGTTGTTTAACATGGTTCAAATAACCTTGCAAATCATCGGGGGTATCCAAATCTAACATGAGTGCGGGACGTTCGCAAATAATCACATTCTGGGTGACTTGTTGTGCCAACGCCAAGTGCTTATCAAAACTGTTGAGTCCAAAGTCGTAGTGAAATAAACCGGGTGGACGCACAACCAAGGTGTTGGTGCCTTGTCGCTGACGATCTGGAACGATCACGACCGATTGTGGTTGGCGCGTGGCACCAATCACATACGTCAGGTCATCCACATTGATGAGGGGAATATCGGCGGGCAAGATCACAACTCCATCAGTATTCCACGCCGAAATAACTTTTGTCGCTCGCAATAAAGCCCCATTTAATTCTTGGGCACTGCTCTCTAACACGGTATAGGCACCCAAATCACGCGAGAGGGATAAGACATAATTATCTCTGCTGACAACCAAACACCCGACCACCTCCGGAACATCCAACACTTTTAAGAGCGTGTTACGTAGTAATGCCTCCGCAAAGGCAAAACGCTGTTCTGGAGTCAAAACAGGTGCCAGACGGCTTTTGGCACGTCCTAACGGTTTGACCGGAATAATTGCCCAGACGCTCAAGAGGGTTCAGTCCAATTCTCAATGATGCTTAAAAGCGCACGCGCCAGGTTAGACTTGTGATAATCAGAGAGCATGAGCGTATCTTCAGCAAACAAGCGGATTGCCTCCACTGAAGGTTTGCGATCACGTCGATCGTAAACAAACCCATTCAATAGGTCTCCATAAAACTGAATGATGCTGGCAGGGGTGACGGGTATAGCAAGTTCTCTCATAATTTTGGCTGTTGGTCCTTTTATGGCTTGTCCGCCAATTAATGGGGTGACGGCAATGCGGGGTACGTTACGTGCCCTTAAAGCCGCTCGCATGGCAGGGATGTTGAGGATGGGCGAAATTGAAAGCCACGGATTGGACGGACCGATTACAACCGCATCAGCAACGTTTAGGGCATCCAGAACTGCAGGCGACAAGCGCGCTTGTTCCGCACCACGATAAGTCAACGCTTCGACGGTGGGTTGCCAACGATGCTCAACGAAATACGGTTGGAATTCCATCTCGCCGTGCTCACGGGTTTGCACAATCGTGCTGACGTTGTCATCGGTCATGGGTAGTATCTGATGGCTAATTCCATAATGTTGAGTGAGGAACTGAGTCACTTGGGTGAGCGTTTGCCCTTCTTGCAATTGTCGGGTACGGATGATATGCGTTGCCAAGTCAAGATCGCCCAGGCGAAACCAGGTATTTTCCCCAAGTTGTTGCAACATCCCCAAAACACGGTGGGTGTCATGTTGAATCCCCCAACCGTTTTTACGATCGACCACCCCTGCGAGCGTATACATGATGGTATCAAGATCGGGGCAAATCCGTAACCCGTAATGCCAAAAGTCGTCACCGGTGTTAACAACCACCGTCAACTGTTCTGGAACAAGAATTTGCTGAAATCCATAGGCAAGTTTTGCGCCACCAACGCCACCCACCAATAGCACCAAATGCTTTATCGCCACAATACGCTCTCATCCAACGGTCGTCGTTGTTTTTCACGGGATTGAGCCGGATACCCTAGCGTGATCAGTGCTTGCGCCTCCCAATGCGTTGGTAACTCCAGCGTGGTTTGTACCACATCCTGACAGAACAAAGGAGCACACATCCAACATGCACCTAATCCGAGCACATGGGCCGCCAAAAGTAAATTCTGCCCAGCCATTGCCACGCTCTGTTGTGCCATAATTCGTTCGCTTCGCGCTCGCTTTTCATCCGGATAACAGTCCATGTCTTCCATCGTCAAGCACAGTACGATCAACACACTTGCTTGAGTGATCCGTTCGTAGGAACGGTTGACATCCTCGTCAATGATCTGTTGCGGAACGCCATCAGCAGTTAAGTCCCGAACAAGGCGAGTACCCATCGCTCGTGCCAGTTGAACCCGTGTGGAAAGGTCTCTCAAGACAGCAAAACGCCATGGTTGACGATTATGAGCAGAAGGTGCCCATGTCGCCGACTCTAAGATTCTCACCAGCAATTCTTGTGGAACAGGTTCAGCTGTGTAACGTCGTAGCGAGCGACGCGACTGTAACATGTGGAGCATAGATTCAGCAGTTGACAGGGTCATACACAAAATGCCTTCTAACGATAAAGATCATGTTCCGCCGCGCGGACTAAATTCTGAGCAGTATCCCGCGAAAGCTGCCATGACAACCCACGCACTAAAACGGCAGGAATTCCTTCGTGTCCCTCGCCCATGAGCAACTGTGCCGTCGATGCCACCAAGTCAGCAAAGGGTTGCATACTCACTTGCAACACCCGCCCAAAAAGATCCGTCTCCCCCCGTAAATCACGCAGGGTTGGCACGCCCGCACTGCCAATGGCCACCCCGACATTGCCATAACGAAACGGTCGCCCTTGTGAGTCGGTGATAATCACCCCTAGTTGGTGCAACTGCGTTCGTTCTTGCAAACGAGATCGTAACTTCAATGCCGAGGCATCGGGGTCTTCAGGGAGCAATAACGCCCTATGATCGCTTTCCGATATATTGGATTGGTCAATCCCAGCATTGGCACAAACAAAGCCGAGTCTATGAATAACCACCAACACACCTCTACTCACACGCGAGACCCCCTGGCTTTCACGCAAGACCAACTCAACCATGCGTGAATCTTTTCCGCTCTGTTGGGCATACGCTTCGGCTTCGCGGGATGGACGCACTTGATCGAGGTTGACGAAGCGTCCTTCTGACTTCGAGATAATTTTCGAGGCGACGACCAATATATCGCCCTCCGCCAATGACAGTTGATTGGACCGAAGCCCGTCCCAAATCAGTTGGGCAACATCATCTTCAGGTTCAATCAAGCCCAACCCTTGAATTGGAAAAGCCTCAAGGGTTGCGCGTTGGTTTGGCATGTTAAACATTCACCCCAGTAATCCGAACCCCAGCACCCTTGGATTTATATTTGCGGTTGATGTAATACAAGACTGCAGTCAGTGCTTCGCTTGCGACAGAATTGGCTAATGGACCGGCATCCAATCCACGCATGCCAGCAGAGCGCACGATGGCAAGGACTTCATCTTTGGCTTTGGCATCGTCCCCACAAACCAAAACATCTGTATCCATCGCCTCATCGACATTTTTGAGCTTGCTGGCACTTACATTTTGGAAAGCGGAAACTACCCGCACCCCCTCCCCTAGATAAGCCTGTGCTTCTTGCGCGGCGGAAAGTCCCGCCGGAATGTGAACGGCTTGGGGGAAGGGAGTAGGAACGGTGACATCCACCAAAATTTTGCCTTGCACAGCTTGCTTGATGGATTCTAAGGTAGAACGATGGGCACTGTAGGGAACACTTAGAACCACAATATCCCCCACAGAGGCGGCATCTTCATTCAATCCCCCGACCACAACATTCGACCCCAACTCGTCATTGATGGCAGACGCTGTTTCAACAGCGCGATCGCGATCACGCGATCCGATAAACACATGATAACCATGTTTAGCCCAACGGCGCGCCAAGCCAGACCCTTCTTTACCCGTACCACCGATGATTGCAATCGTAATTGATGTACTTTCGTCCGACATACGCCTTACTCCTTAGCGTGCATAATATCATTAAAGGGCATTTGCAAGTTGATTGTAGCGTTCCCACACTTTGGGTGCTAGTTCAGACGCAAACGCTATTGCCTCATGTTCGTCAATCGTGAGCAACTGACGATCGTGCATCAGAACGCGACCGCGAACAATCGTGCTAGTCACCATCGAGGACTCGAAGCCAAACAGCACATGCCATGGGGCATTTCCCCCTGTGATGGGGGTGAATGGTTTATAATCGACGAGGATGCAGTCCGCAGCAGCTCCGAGAGCAATCTCACCAAAATGCTGGGACGGAAAATAGGTTTCCAAAAGTCGAGCATTTCCCGAAGTTGCCACACGAACCACATCAGCGCCGTTCGCTTCGCGCGGGTCACGGTTGACCACCTTGTGAAGGAGGTAGGTTGTATTCCATTCGGCAAACATGTTGTTACTAAACCCATCGTTTCCCAAAGCGAGGCGCACCCCATGATTTAACATCCGGTCCCAGTCCAACGCACCCACCCCGTTATTCATATTTGAACGTGGTTGATGTGTCACCCATGTCGCGCTCGAACTCAACAGACTGCGCTCGGTTTCATCAATATGAATACAATGAGCAGCGATTGAGCGTTCCCCCAAAATACCCCAGTCTGACAAGCGCTTGACCACCCTCTTGCCATAGCGATGCAGGGAATCTTCTTGATCTGCTTCGTGCTCTGCGACATGGATATGAAAGCCTACACCACTGGGAACAGCATCCACACATTTCTGGAGTGTTTCGTCGCTCAGTGTCAAGCTGGCGTGCAAGCCAAATGTACCCGCTAACAGCGGATGGTGGTTGGATTGAATGAAACGCACATTCTCAGCAATGCCTGCTTCTGCCTTCTCAATGCCGTCACGGTCGGTCACTTCATAACACAGCACGCCTCTTAGACCAGCATCTGTCATGACCTCCCCAATCACATCCAAACTGCCCTCAATGAAATTGGGACTGGCATGATGGTCTATCAAAGCGGTTGTACCGTGTTTAATGGCATCCAGCACGCACACCAAAGCACTTGCACGAACGGCATCACGATCCAGAGATTTATCCAACAACCACCACAAACGTTGTAATATCTGTGGGAAGTTCTTGGGTGCTTCACCAGGAATCGCCATTCCGCGAGCATAAGAGCCGTAAAAGTGGGTATGGGCACAAATATTACCGGGCATCAATAACTGCCCCTTTGCATCTAATAGTTGAGCTTGGGGATATTTTACTTGGAGTACGCTCGTTTCACCGAGGTCATGGATTAGCCCATCCTGAAAATAAACTGCTTGATTTTCTAAGATGCAATTATGTTCTCCCCAAGTGAGCAGGGTGGCATTGGTAACAAGCATCATTTTTCATAACTCCCATCTCTGTTCAATTCTCTCGTCAAACATGGTTTGGAAAGAAGTCACCCATTCGCCATCTCGCATCTGTCTTATACGTGATGGGCGGGCAAAGCGTTGCACGTTCAAGTGTGAATGGTTCGAGAAGCAACTGGATGGTGCTTCATTAGGAATCCGCTCACAAAAATGCTCGTCATGACGAAACAAATCTTTCAGTTCCTGCGCCTCTACAAAGCGATCCCATGTTGTATGAATGAAGGCAAAAGCCCGCGCCGTGCGGTTTAGAATAGGAGGCGTTTTTGCGCGCAACTCGTCCACTTGCACACACAAATAACGGTGATGTGCGCGAGGGTGGTGACTTTCAAATGGCAACATCTCACAGCGAGCCTTTAACTCCACACCTAGACGCCGCGCATAGAAAGAAATCGTCCCACCATACACGGCATGCACGTTCTTACTGAGGTAAAAAGCCATGTACTCAACATCAATACCATTGGGTTGTTGTACAAGAGGAATGCGATAGATACGCTCTTGACACAACAGATTCCAGTCTGCACGGCGATTGATCACACCAACGAGTACACGGTCTTCCGGAAACATGGGTTAGACCTTTATTCCTTCCTTTTGGCGCACCTCTAACAGACGGGCATCAATCTCAGCAACTTTGCGCTGGTGCCCCTCCCACCAGGCAGGATCACGTTGTGCGTCTAGTTCTGCCACTGTTTTACCCTGTTGCTCCACCCAGGTGTAATACTTCAAATTGTGCCAACGTTGAGAATTTACAGTTGACGCATGTTGAACGTAATCCGTCTTCACTGCGTGGAAAACGCGCTCAATGCGTGCACACGCCCCTGATTCGTCCAATGCACCGTACTCTTCTCGCAGGCGATCCACCACAGAATAATAACGGTCAAGGCTATCTGCTGCGGCAGTGACCACCACATCTCCTGCTTTGAATCCGTACTCTTTTGCGGTTTTGATCGCCCCTAAGATATGGCAAATCCCACTAACGCCAAATAAGCCCTTGAGTTTAAGAGCAAGCGACTCCTCTACTCCATAGCGTTTCACTAGCGTATCGATACCCGCCTCTTCAGAGAAAACTTGTAGCCCTCGTAAACAATCACGATCATCGATACACATGATGGCATCCATATTGAAGGTATTATGCACCCAAGTCACATGCTTATCTCCGATGCCTTGAATTTCATGGGCACCATATCCATTGTTATACAAAGTGGGACACTGAACGGGTTCTAAACCAACAATTTTGCAGTTGGGGTAAAGTTGCTTCAAACGGTCTCCTGCCGCCAGTGTACCCGCACTGCCCATCGCCCAGACATAAGCAGCTACTTTCCCATTCCCCACTCCCTGAGCATGCAGCGACTGGACTAACTCTGCAATCGTATTGCCAGTGACATGATAATGGAAACGATAATTGCCCATCTCATCAAATTGGTTTAAGATGCGTGTGTTTTGATCTTGGCGCAGGCGGTGGGTTTCATCGTAAATCTCTTTGACGTTGCTCTCTGAACCAACCGTCTTGATGACACTCGCGCCATAGCTTTCGATGCGCTCAAAACGTTCGCGGCTCATTTCTTCTGGCAAGACAACCACGCTATTACAACCCATGCGTCCCCCAACCCATGCGCCCCCAATCCCATAGTTGCCGGTGGAGGGCCACACGAGCCGATGTTGCTTGGGGTCAACTTCCCCAAACAGAATCTTTTCCAGCAGGACAGAATAAGCCGGTCCCACTTTATGACTACCAGACGGATACTTAGAGCCGTACAACACCACAATTTTGGCGGGTACGCCTGTAAGCTCATAGGGTAATACAACATGGTGAATTTGATCATCCGCCCCACGCCAATTAATATTGAACAAGTTAATCGGATCAAGTGGATTAGAT